>JBGAJT010000138.1:0-8786 GCA_044224785.1 Candidatus Nanopelagicales bacterium
AGCGAAGGGTCCGATTGGTCTGGAGCGCAGGGTGGGCGCGGCGCAGCCCGTTGAGACGCCCGAGCAGCGGCGCCAGCGAGTCGGGGCGGTCGAGGTCCCAATGGCGGATCTCGTACTTCTCGGAGTGCAGGTACTCCTCACTGCCCGTGTGGCGGGGCTCGTGCTCGCCCAGCTCGAAGGCGGGCCCGTAGACGCCGTAGCTGGCAGCCAGGGTGGCGGCGAGCACCGCCCGCGCCGCGCACGCGGCGTGCGCCGAGCGCGGTGCGCGCTTCCTCGACGCCCCGGTGTCGGGCGGCCAGGCGGGTGCGGTCAACGGCGCGCTCACGATCATGGTGGGCGGGGCCGAGGACGACTACGCCGTCGCCGAGCCGATCATCGCCGCGTACGCCGCGAAGAGCCGGCTGCTCGGAGCGGTCGGGGCCGGCCAGCTGGCGAAGATGGTCAACCAGATCTGCATCGCCGGTGTCGTGCAGGGGCTCGCGGAGGGCATCGCCTTCGCCCAGCTCACCGGGCAGGACCTCGACGCCCTGTTCGACACGATCGGCGCGGGCGCCGCGAGCTCGTGGCAGATGGCCAACCGGCACGCGACCATGGCCGCCGGCGAGTTCGAGTTCGGCTTCGCCGTCGAGCACATGCGCAAGGACCTCGGGAACACCCTCGCCGAGGGGCGCACGGTGGGGGCCTCGCTCCCGCTGACGGCCCTCGTCGACCAGTTCTACGCCGAGATCGAGGCGGCCGGCGGCCGCCGCTGGGACACCTCGAGCCTGGTCACCCGTCTCCCGCGAACGTCACACCCCTCGCCGCGCTCCTGAGCGCCGCGGCGCCTACGCTCGCGGCAGAGGGAGGTGCACCCATGAGCGGACGCAGGCCGGTCGGGCCGGTCGACACGCTGTGGCTGCGCGCCGACCACCCCACCAACCTCATGGTCATCGACGCCATGCTCTGGGTCGACGGGCCGATCGACGTCGAGCGCCTCGAGGCCGTGGTCCAGCGCCGCATGGTCGACCGCTTCCCCGTGTTCCACCAGCGGCTCGCACCCGACGCCACGCTCGTGCTCCCGAACCAGTGGGAGGACGACCCCGACTTCTCCCTCGACCACCACGTGCGTGTGGTGCAGCTCGACGAGCCGGGCGACGACGCCGTGCTGTCGGCGTACGTCGAGTCGCAGATGCACGTCCCGTTCGATCGCGACCACCCGCTGTGGGAGCTGCACGTCCTGCAGGGCCACCGCGACGGCTCGGCGGTGTTCGCGCGCTTCCACCACGCGCTCGCCGACGGCATCGCGCTCGTGGCCGTGCTGCTGTCGCTCACCGACGAGGAGCCCGACGGCGACCTCCTCGAGGTCGAGCACCCGGAGCGCGCGGCGATCAGCCGGCTGGCGCTCCCCGGGTTCGACCTCGTCGGGCGGATGGCCGGCCAGGCGGCCGGGCTGCTGCGGCCCTCGCTCGTCCGCGACGCCGCCGTCCTCACCCGGCAGACCCTCCACGTCGCGGACAAGCTGCTGCTGTCGTCGCTCCCGGAGAGCCCGCTCGCGGGGGAGCCCGGCATCGAGAAGCGCGCGGTGTGGTCCCAGCCCCACGACCTGTCGCTGGTGAAGCGGATCGGCCGCGCGTCCGACGCGACGGTGAACGACGTCCTGGTCGCCGCGGTGTCCGGCGCGATCGGCGACTACGCCGAGAGCAAGGGCGTGCCCCGCCACGACATCACGACGATGGTGCCGGTCAACATGCGCGACCTCACCAAGCCGCTGCCGCGCGAGCTCGGCAACCGGTTCGCGCTCGCGATGCTCCCGCTGCCGTCGGGCGTCGGGCCGGTGCAGGAGCGGCTCGCGGCGAGCAAGGCGCGCATGGACGCGATCAAGTCCTCGCCCGAGGCGCTCATCACCTACAGCATCATCACGGCGATCGGCATGACGCAGCGCGTGGTCGAGGACCTCATGGTGGGGTTCTTCTCCAGCAAGGCGATCGGCGTCACGACGAACGTGAAGGGCCCGACCACGACGCGGTACGTCGCGGGCAGCCGGATCACGGGTGCGCTGGGCTGGGTGCCGGGGTCGGGCAACCAGACCCTCGGCGTCTGCATCTTCAGCTACGACGGCACCGTGCGGATCGGCTTCAAGTCCGACGCGACGGTCCTGCCCGACCCCGAGCTGCTCGTGTCGGCGTTCGACGTCGGCCTCGACGAGCTGGCCGCCTCCGCGCGCTGAGCGACCCGCCGGTCCCGGACGCACGAGAGCCCCGTCGAGGGGTGACGGGGCTCAGGAGCGGGGGGCGAGGTCCGGACTCGGGGAGGGACCTCGGGGGATCAGCGGGCGTCGGGGCCGGCGGGCCACCAGCCGGCGGCCGGGCGGGCCGCCTCGGCGCGGGCGTCGGACGAGTCCTTCGCGAACAGCGGGGTCGCGAGCAAGAACGCGGAGACGACGGCGAGGAGCACGATCTCCATGGAGAGCACCTCCTCCCGCGCGGATCGACGACTGTGACGTCGTGAGCCTGCCCGGCGGTCCCGGCACGGAAACCCGGGGGTCGTGCAGGTCACACCGCATGCATCGGCACCGCGAGGTGCTGGACCGCACCGACGTCGCGCACCTCACACGTGCGGCATGACCTCGGCGGCGACGAGCTCGAGGTGGTCGAGGTCGGCGAGGTCGAGCACCTGCAGGTAGAGCCGCTCGGCGCCGGCGTCGCGGAAGGCGCGCGCCTTGGCGACCACCTCGTCGGGGGTGCCGGCCAGGCCGTTCTCACGCAGCTCGTCGACCTCGCGTCCGATCGACGCTGCGCGGCGGGCGATCTCGGCCTCGTCGCGGCCGCAGCACAGGACCTGCGCGGCCGACAGCAGCAGCGACCCCGGCTCGCGGCCGGTGTCGTCGCACGCGGCCCGACCGCGCGCCCAGGCCTCCGCGGTGTCGTCGAGCGAGCGGAACGGCACGTTGTACTCCGCGGCGAACCGGGCCGCGAGCGACGGCGTACGCCGCGGTCCGCCGCCGCCGACGATCACCGGCAGCGGGCGCTGGACCGGCTTGGGCAGGGCGGGGGAGCCGGTGAGGGCGTAGTGCGCGCCGTCGAAGTCGAACGAGGCGCCGACCGGGGTGGACCACAGGCCGGTGACGATCTCGAGCTGCTCCTCGAGCCGGTCGAAGCGCTCGGCGAGCGGCGGGAACGGGATGCCGTACGCCGTGTGCTCCTCCTCGAACCAGCCCGACCCGAGCCCGAGCTCGACGCGGCCGCCGCTCATCGCGTCGACCTGCGCCACCGAGATGGCGAGCGGGCCGGGGAGCCGGAAGGTCCCAGCGGTGACGAGGGTGCCGAGGCGGATGGTCGTGGTGTCACGGGCCAGACCGGCCAGCGTGATCCACGCGTCGGTGGGGCCGGGCAGGCCGTCGTGGTCGCCCATGACGAGGTAGTGGTCGGAGCGGAAGAACGCGCCGTAGCCGAGGCGCTCGGCCGCGAGGGCCACCCGGAGGAGGTCGTCGTAGGTGGCGCCCTGCTGGGGCTCGGTGAAGATGCGCAGCTCCATGGCACCAACCTAGGCGGGCGTCCGCAGCCGCGCCCACGAGGGCTGTTTTTGACCCGTTCCAGAAAGGCCGGATACCCTGAGCGCGTGAGCATCGGGGCCGAGGAGCTGCTGCGGGGCGCGTCGCTGCGCGTCACCCGGCCCCGGCTCGCCGTGCTCGACGCCGTCACCGGCCACCCGCACAGCGACACCGACACCGTGGTGCGGGCCGTGCGCGAGGACCTGCCCGAGGTGTCGACGCAGGCGGTCTACGACGTCCTGCGCGCGCTGACGGTCGCCGGCCTGGTGCGCCGCATCGAGCCGGCCGGGTCGGTCGCGCGCTACGAGGCGCGCGTCGGCGACAACCACCACCACGTGGTGTGCCGTGGGTGCGGGACCATCGCCGACGTCGACTGCGCGGTCGACTACCGGCCCTGCCTGGTGGCCTCCGACGACCACGGCTTCGTGATCGACGAGGCAGAGGTCACCTACTGGGGGCTGTGCCCCGAGTGCGCGGCGCTGCCGGTCGACTGACCGGTCAGCCCAGGTTCGGGCAGGCCTGGACCAGGCCCAGGTTCACCGCGACCTGCGCCTTGATCAGGCCGGCGATCCCGCCGGTCTGCTGCTGGTAGGCGTCGAAGTCGGCCTGGGTCGGGCTGCCGGACGCGAGCTTCTTCACCGCGTCGTTGGCGGCGACCAGCTTCGCGAGCCCCTCGCCGGCCGACCCGGTGAGGAACGACATCTTCGCGAGGATCGCGCCGTAGGACTCGGGCGTGTACTTCCCGATCGTCCCGGAGGTGATGCCCTCGAGCGCGTCCTTGTCGCGCACCTGGCTGATGAGCTGGGTGCCCACGATGAAGTCGGCGATCTCGGTCTTGGTCAGCGCCGAGCAGTCGGCGCCGCCGCCGGATCCCGACGTCGGCGTCGACGACGAGCCGTCGCCGCCGGAGGACGGGGTCGACGCCGCGGGGGTGATCGTCGACGTCGAGCCGCCGGCGCCGCAGCCGGCGAGGGCGAGGACGAGGAGGGAGCAGACCAGGGCTCTGCGCATGCGCCGCACGCTAGACCTCCGCAGCGCGGCTGTCAGCCCCCGTGCGTTCGGCCGCCGTACGTGATCGGCCGTCAGGGCGGGCGATCGTGGGGTCAGGACGGCGCGGGCAGGTAGTCCTGCAGCGCCGCGACCCGCAGGCCCGCCGACTCGATCGCATCGATCGCGACGGGCAGGTCGCGGGCCAGGTTCTTGCGCCAGTGGACGAGGATGATGTCGCCGGGACGGACCTTCGAGCCCTCGGCGTAGCGCAGGACGTGGTGGGGGAGCGACACGTCCCAGAGCACGATCGCGGTCATGCCGCAGTCCTTGGCCGCCCGTCGTGTGGTCGTCGAGTAGTCGCCGTACGGCGGCCGCAGCAGCCACGGACGTGTGCCGTACCACGTGCCGAGCTGGTCGGCGGCGCCGCAGATCTCGTGCTTCTGCCGCTCGTAGGACAGCTTCGACAGGAACGGGTGCGTGAGCGTGTGGTCCTGGGGCATCTGACCGGTCTGCTTCTGCAGCACGCTGAAGTACTCGTGGTTGCTCTGCAGCGCCGTGACCGCGAGGAACGGCGTGACGACGACGTGCCGCGCCTCGAGCAGCGCCACGACGGCCGGGTCCTTCTCGTAGCCGTCGTCGATGGTGATGAAGGCGACGCGGTCGGTCGTCGGGATCCGGTGC
The DNA here is from genome assembly GCA_044224785.1 of Candidatus Nanopelagicales bacterium. Classification (GTDB taxonomy): domain Bacteria; phylum Actinomycetota; class Actinomycetes; order S36-B12; family CAIYMF01; genus Longivirga. Next base: position 5,201 of record JBGAJT010000138.1, read on the forward strand.
AGGACCGGCACCAGTCCGGGGTCGCTCGCCGGCAGCGAGACGTCCGGCGAGGGGGTGACGACCGCGGGCTCGTCGCTCGGCGACGACGTGGGCGAGGGGGTCGGCGACTCGGGGACCTTGGCCGGCCGCCCCGACGTCGCGCTCGGGTCGCTCGAGAGGTGCGCGACGAGCGGGTCGCTGCAGCCGGCGAGGGCGAGGGCGGCCACCAGCAGCACGGCGGGCGCGGCGCGGCGGGGTCCTCGGGGCACCGGTCGAGTGTCGCTCCCACGAGCCGCCCTGGCGAGCTGCGACGCGCGGGAGGGGGACCGGCGGGCGTGGTCGGCCGGCGCGGGCGAGCACGGGCGGCGGCGCCTCGGCGGGTCCCCGCCCGTGCTCGCGGGCCGGGCCTCGGCGGCGCGGCTCCTCCATCGTCGGGGCGTGCGGGCGCGGTCCCTACCCGGGAGAGCGGACCCTGAACATCTGCGGACCCGCGCGTGAGCGCGGGTCCGCAGCTGGTCGACGGGCGAGGTCGGGCTAGTCGGTCTCGGGCTGCTCCGCCATCGGGTGGCCGAGCTCCTCCTCCGGTTCCGCGGAGAGCGAGCGCTCGATGCCGGCGAGCTGCTCGTAGTAGTGCCAGCGCTCGTCGATATCGGCCTGGGCCAGCTCGAGCAGGTGCTCGGCGCGCTCGTGGTCCTCGCGGTCGAGAGCCGTGTAGCGCGTCTCCTCGGACGTGAAGTCGACGAGCGAGGTCGTCGGCTTCTTGCTGTCGAGGCTAAACGGGTGGGCGCCCTCGTCCGGGCTCGGGTGGAAGCGGTACAGCGGCCAGTAGCCGCTGGTGACGGCGGCCTTCTGGTGGGCCATCGACGTCGACATCTCGATGCCGTGCGCGATGCAGGTGGAGTAGGCCAGCACCAGCGACGGGCCGGGCCAGGCGGCCGCCTCGAGGAGCGCGCGGACGGTCTGGGTCTCGTTGGCGCCCAGGGCGATCTGGGCGACGTAGACGTCGCCGTACGCCTGCGCGAGTAGGCCGAGGTCCTTCTTCTTGGTGGACTTGCCGTGGCTGGCGAACTTCGCGGAGGCGCCGCGCGGCGTCGACTTCGACGCCTGGCCGCCGGTGTTGGAGTAGACCTCCGTGTCGAGCACGAGGATGTTGACGTTCCGGCCGCTGGCCAGCACGTGGTCCAGCCCGCCGAAGTCGATGTCGTAGGCCCAGCCGTCGCCGCCGACGATCCACACCGCCGTGGGGACGAGCGCGTCGGCGAGGGAGGCCAGCGAGGTGGCGGTCGGCGAGTCGAGCCCCGCGAGCGCCTCGCGCAGCGCGGCGACGTCGGCCCGGCGCTGCTGCATCCCCGCCTCGTCGGTGATCTCCGGCGCCGCGGCCTGCAGGGAGTCGACGAGGTCCGCGGGCAGCTCGGCGGCGAGCTCGCCGAGCAGCCGGTGGGCGTCGGACGCCTGGCGCTCGACCCCGAGCCGGATGCCGAGGCCGAACTCGGCGTTGTCCTCGAACAGGGAGTTGGCCCACGCCGGACCGCGGCCCTCGGAGTCCTTCGCCCACGGCGTCGTGGGGAGGTTGCCGCCGTAGATCGACGAGCAGCCGGTCGCGTTGGCGACGACCATGCGGTCGCCCATGAGCTGGGTGAGCAGCTTGAGGTACGGCGTCTCGCCGCAGCCGGCGCAGGCGCCGGAGAACTCGAACAGCGGCGTCAGCAGCTGCGAGCCCTTCACCGTGTCGGTGCGGACGGCCGTGCGGTCGACCTCGGGGATCTCGAGGAAGAACTCGAAGCTGGGGCGCTCGATGTCGCGGTGCGCGATGGCGGGCTCGAGGTCGATCGCCTTGTGGGTCGGGTCGGCCTTGTCGCGCACGGGGCAGACGGCGACGCAGATGCCGCAGCCGGTGCAGTCGTCGGGCGCGACCTGCACCGTGAGCAGGGTCCCGGCGGGGAGGTCGCGCGTCGCGTAGGCCTTGGTCTTGAAGCCGTCGGGCGCACCCTCGACCGCGTCGGGCGCGAACGCCTTCATCCGGATCGCGGCGTGCGGGCAGACGATCGTGCACTTGCCGCAGTCGATGCAGATCGAAGGGTCCCAGACCGGGATCTCGTCGGCGAGCGCGCGCTTCTCCAGCGCGGCCGTGCCCGTGGGGAACGTCCCGTCGATGCTCATAGCGCTCACCGGCAGGCTGTCGCCGCGACCCGCGATGAGGGCCTCGACGGTGCTCTGCTCCGCGGTGCGCCCGGCGCCCGCGACGGCGGTGAGCGACGTGGGCACGTCGACCTTCTGGAGGGCGGCGAGCGCCGCGTCGATGGCGACCAGGTTGCGGGCGACGATGTCGGGGCCACGTCGGGCGTAGGCCTTCTCGACGCTCTCCTTCACCAGGCGGATCGCGGTCTCGCGCGGGAGCACGTCGGCGAGCGCGAAGAAGCACGGCTGCATCACGGTGTTGATGCGCGGACCGAGGCCGGCGTCGCGCGCGATGGTGGTCGCGTCGACGACGTAGACCTCGAGGCCCTTCTCGATGATGCGCGCCTGCACGTCGCCGGGCAACGCGTCCCACACCTCGTCAGCGGGGTAGGGGCTGTTGAGCAGCACGGTCGCGCCGGTGCGGGCGGTCTCGAGGACGTCGACGCGTGCGAGCAGGCCGAACTGGTGGCAGGCGACGAAGTCGGCGGAGTCGATGAGGTAGGCGGAGCGGATCGGGTCGGGCCCGAAGCGCAGGTGCGACACGGTCATCGAGCCGGACTTCTTCGAGTCGTAGACGAAGTAGCCCTGCGCGTACTGGTCGGTGTGCTCGCCGATCAGCTTGATGCTCGTCTTGTTGGCGCCGACGGTGCCGTCGCTGCCGAGACCGAAGAACATCGCCTGCACCGCGGTGGTGGGGACGTGGAAGTCGGGGGTCTCCAGAGACAGGTGCGTGACGTCGTCGACGATGCCGACCGTGAAGCGGGTGCGCGGCTCCGGCTTCGCCAGCTCGTCGAAGACGGCCTTGGCGTCGGCGGGGGTGAACTCCTTGGAGCCCAGGCCGTAGCGGCCGCCAATGATGAGCGTGCTGCCGTCGCCGGTGAACGCGGACATGACGTCGAGGTGGAGCGGCTCGGCGGGGGCGCCGGGCTCCTTGGTGCGGTCGAGCACGGCGATGCGCGTCGCGGTCGCGGGGAGCGCGGCCCGCAGCGCGTCGGCCGGGAAGGGGCGGTAGAGCCGGACGACGGCGACGCCGACCTTCTCGCCGCGGTCGACCAGCTCGTCGACGGTCTCGCGGATCGTTCCGGTCGCCGAGCCCATGGCGACGATGACGCGGTCGGCCTCCGGGTGGCCGTGGTAGTCGACGAGGGAGTAGCTGCGGCCGGTGCGCTCGCCGAGCTCGCGCATCACCTGGGCGACCGTCCCAGGGACGGCGTCGTAGTGCAGGTTCGCGGCCTCGCGGGCCTGGAAGAAGACGTCGGGGTTCTGCGCGCTGCCGCGCAGCACGGGTGCCTCCGGCGTGAGGCCGTGGGCTCGGTGGCGCAGCACGTCCTCCTCGCGGATGACCGCGCGCAGGTCCTCGTCGTCGAGCAGCGTGACGGTGGCGACCTCGTGCGAGGTGCGGAAGCCGTCGAAGAAGTGCAGGAAGGGC
>JBGAJT010000139.1:0-8777 GCA_044224785.1 Candidatus Nanopelagicales bacterium
GGTGGAGTACGCCAACGCCGAGCGCGAGCGCGCCGCGTGGGCCGACGTGCTGCGCGCGCACGGCTGGCTGGCGGCCGATGCCGACCTCGCCACGGACGAGGGGCTCGACGAGATGACCGTCGCCCTGCACCGCGCCGTCGCCGACGCGACGGCCGCCTCGACGCTGCGGCCCGCGGGCGACGGCACGGTCCGCTTCGACGGCGGCGACGTCCGCTCGGCCGGTCTGCTGCTGCCGGTGCACCGCGCGGCGCTCGCGGCGTACGACATGCTCGCGTCCGGCGACGTCGCCCACGCCGGACGCTGCTCCGGCCACGGCTGCGGCTGGACGTTCTTCGACCCGGCGCACCGCCGGCACTGGTGCATCATGGCGATCTGCGGCAACCGCGCGAAGGCGCGCGCGTACGCCGAGCGCCGGCGCTCCTCGGCCTGAGCGACGCTGCGGCCCGTCGGGCTTCCGGCGCCGCGGACATGCGGTGCGAGCCGGCGCCGTGGCGCTGGCACGATGACGGCATGCCGCTGCCCGCCCCGACGCTGACGACCGAGCGGCTGCTGCTGCGTCCCTTCGCGGACACCGACGCCGACTCCCTGTACGCGCTGCAGAGCGACCCTGTCGTCGTGCGCTACTGGGACTCGCCGGCCTGGACCGATCCCTCGCGCGCGGTCGCGTTCCTCGCGTCGTGCCGCACCATGGCCGAGGAGGGGAGCGGAACCCGGCTGGTCGTCGAGCGCTCCGGGGACGGCGCGTTCCTCGGCTGGACGACCCTCAACGGCTGGAACCCCGTGTTCCGCAGCGCCTCCCTGGGCTACTCGTTCGCCGAGCGGGCCTGGGGCCACGGCTACGCCACCGAGGCGGCAGGTGCGCTGCTCGACTGGGCGTTCGGCACCCTCGACCTCAACCGGGTGCAGGCCGAGACGGACACCCGCAACCTCGCCTCGGCCCGCGTGCTCGAGAAGCTCGGCTTCCAGCGCGAGGGCACCCTGCGCGAAGTCTGCATCGTCGACGGCGTCGTCTCCGACTCCTGGGTCTTCGGCCTGCTGCGCCGCGACCGGGAGACGTGACGACCCGGTCGCTGACGGCAGCAGCTCTCGACGCGGCGGCCGGGGTCGATGCGCGGCGGCGGGGGTGACGGGTCGTGCGCCCTGCTGGTCAGGGCCGGAGCCGTCGTCGGCGTAGCGGCGGCGTGAACGTCCAGCAGTCCTGCTCGTGACCGGTCGCGCCGTCGCGCAGGGCCATCACCCAGCCGCCCTCGTGCACGGAGTGGTGGTGGGTGATGCACAGCAGTGCCATGTTCGGCAGGTCCGTCGCCCCGCCCGACTCCCAGGGGAGCACGTGGTGGGCCTGGCACCGTCGCACGTGGGCCCGGCAGCCGGGGAACGCGCAGTGCTCGTCGCGCTGCTCGAGGGCACGACGCAGTCGCGGGGGCGCGGTGCGCTCGTGGCGACCGACGTACAGCACCGAGCGCGAGGCGTCGCTGAGCGCCGCCGCGAGGCCGTCCTCGTCGCAGCCCGCTCCGGCGACGACCTGGGAAGTGACGACGAGGGAGACGACCGAGTCGCACAGCAGCCGACGTACGACGACCTCGGGCACCGCGACGTCGTCGTCGGACCCCGGCAGGCCGAGCCGGCCGACGATCGGCTGACCGACCTGGCTGACGTCGGCGACGAGGGTGAGGTGCGGCGCGACCCGGTGGTGCGTGCCGAGCTCCGCGTCGGAGAGCCGGTCGGTCATCAGCTCGCCGAGCCGTCGGCGATCACGTCGCACCCGGGCTCGTGCGCGACCTCGCCGAGCTGCTCGCGGGCGATGCCGGACGCGAGCCGGTCCAGCACGGTGCAGGTCGCGGCGCCCGCCTCGGGCGTGACCCAGCCCGAGATGCGCACCATCGACCCGACGGCGGTGATCGACAGCGTCTGGTCCTCGAACGCGCGCAGCGCCTCCTCGGTGGCGCCGTCGGGATCGACCCGCAGCCGGAGCTCGGCGACGGCCCGGGCGAGCTCGCGATGATCGCCGCGTCGCGCCAGGGGCAGCAGGGAGTCGAGGGCCTCGCGCCGGGCGATCCGGGTGTCGGACCGGGCGCTGCGGCGCAGGACGTCGGTGATCCCGAGCGTGAGATCGCGGATCGCGCCACCGGTGATCTCGCCCACCATCCAGGCATCGGCCACCTCGGTCGAGTGGGTGTCCAGGTCGCGTCCGCGCGCCACCGCGGTGCGCGCCGCCGCGGGCGACAGACCCGCCTCCTTCTCCAGGAAGCGGGCCGTCGAGGGGTAGCGCCCGGCGAGGAGCTTCCCGCGCACGTCGCCCACCTCGCGCTCGAGCCGGCCCGTGATGACCGTCGCCACCGCCGAGTACGCGTCGCCGCCCGTGTGGAGCGAGATCGCGAGGCGCTCGAGCGTCTCGTCGGGCAGGTCGGCCAGCATCGACGGATCGGCGGCCAACGCTGACCGCACGGCCTCCGCCGCAGCGCGCGCGTGCTCGACCAGGCGCACGAACCCGGGCACCGTGACAGGCGCCGGAATCGAGTCGGTGATCGAGCACATGCCAGCACTCTACGGACAGGGTCTGACAGCCCATATCCCTGAGAGTGCCTGCGTATCAACGACTTTCGCGCAGCGGATATCCACAGGCTCGGCCACGCGGCGCGTCCTCCACAAGCGGCCTCGGACCGCCGGTGTGCAGCCCCTCCGGCATGCCCGCGGTGCGTCCGCAGGGCCACCTCGGCGTGGCGAGCGCTAGCGGTGAGGGCCCCGCGCAGCGAGGAGTTCGAGGGCGACGTCGACCAGCGGCACCCGCGGCAGCGCGGCGATCTCGTCGCGCGTGAACCAGGCAGCCTCGTCGGTGCTCCCTGGCGGGAACTCGGTGCGCAGGTCGCCCGAGAGCGCCGTCGCCTCGAACAGGATCGCCAACGCGTGGCCCGGGGTGCCGGTCGCCGTCTCGTGCGGCTCGAGCCAGCTCGACCGGACGCCGAGCAGCGGTCCGAGCGTGGCCGTGAGACCGGTCTCCTCGTGCAGCTCGCGCAGGGCCGTATCCGTCGGCTGCTCCCCGCGGTCCATGCCGCCGCCGGGCAGCGTCCAGCTGCGGTGCGAGGGCAGACCGGGGAGGTGCAGGTGCGTCAGCAGGACCCGGCCCTCGGTGTCCCGGCACACGACGTACGCCGCGACGCGCTGCCATGCGGGCTCTTCGATCATCCCTCGATGATGCCGCGTCGTACGCCGACGACGGGGCGATCCGCCGCGGGCGGCGGGGGTTCCCCGGCACACTGCGCGGGTGCCGGTCGTGACGTTCCCCTTCCCCGAGCCCGAGCGCGTCCTGCTCGCCGGCGACTGGCACGGGTCATCGCACGAGGCTGAGCTGCGCATCGCCTACGCCGCCGGCGCGGGCTGCCCCGTCCTGATCCAGCTCGGCGACTTCGGCGTCTGGCCCGGGGACAGCGGTCGCCGCTACCTGGACCTGGTGTCGGCGGTGAGCGTCGGGTGCGACGTCGTCACCCTCGTCGTCGACGGCAACCACGAGGACTTCGACCAGCTGCTGTCGCTGCCGGTCGACCCGGCGACGGGGCTGCGACCGCTCGCGCCGTCGGTCTGGCACCTCCCGCGCGGGTCGCGGTGGTCGTGGGCGGGCGCGCGGTTCACGGCGCTCGGCGGAGGCACCAGCCTGGACCGCTCGGTGCGCACCCCGCACGAGACCTGGTGGCCGCAGGAGGCGATCACGCCCGAGCAGGCGGAGGCGGTGATGGCGGAGGGTGAGTGCGACGTCCTGCTCACGCACGACTGCCCCGAGGGCGTACCCATCCCCGGCACCGACCGCGACAGCAGCCTCGAGTTCTGGCCCGAGCAGGAGCTGCGCACCGCCTGGGCGCACCGCGAGCTGCTCGCCGAGGTGGCGACGGCGCTGCGCCCCACCCACCTGTGGCACGGGCACTTCCACATGCCCTACCGCTGCGACGTCGAGCTCGTGCCGGGCGTACGGACCCGCGCGCAGGGCCTCGGCGCGGAGTTCCAGGGGCTCAGCGGTGTCCACGAGCTGGCGCTCGCGACGCTCGAGCCCGACATCTCCCGCCGCCGCACGGTCTGACCGGGGCGCCTCGGCCCCTGGCGCCGACGAGCACCGCCGTTACGCTGGCGCGGTGACCCACGAGCCGTACGGCGCTGACGCCGGATTCGAGACCCTCGCCATCCACGCCGGGCAGGAGCCCGACGCGACCACGGGGGCCGTCGTCCCGCCGATCTACCAGGTCTCGACGTACGCGCAGGACGGCGTCGGCAACCTGCGCAACGGCTACGAGTACTCGCGCTCGGCGAACCCGACGCGCACGGCGCTGCAGGAGTGCCTCGCAGCGCTCGAGGACCCGGCGGGCGCGGCGGCCGGTACGACGACGGCGATGTCGTTCGCCTCCGGCCTCGCGGCCGAGGACACCGTGCTGCGCACGGTGCTCAAGCCCGGCGACCACGTCGTCGTCCCCGACGACGCCTACGGCGGCACCTACCGGTTGGTGTCCAAGGTCGCCGGTCCGTGGGGCGTCGAGCACACGCCCGCGCGCCTCACCGACCTCGACGCCGTCGCTGCGGCGGTGCAGCCGGGCCGCACGAAGATCGTGTGGGTGGAGACGCCGACCAACCCGCTGCTGCGCGTCGCCGACATCGCCGCGATCGCCGAGGTCGCCCACGCGGCGGGCGCGATCCTCGTCGTCGACAACACGTTCGCCTCGCCCTACCTGCAGCAGCCGCTGCTGCTCGGCGCCGACGTCGTCGTCCACTCGACGACCAAGTACCTCGGCGGCCACAGCGACGTCGTCGGCGGTGCGGTCGTCACCAACGACCCCGAGCTGGGCGAGCGGCTGGCCTACCACCAGAACGCGATGGGCGCGGTGTCCGGCCCGTTCGACGCGTGGCTCACCCTGCGCGGCATCAAGACGCTCGGCGTGCGCATGGACCGGCACTGCGCCAACGCGCGCGCGGTGGCCGAGGTGCTGCGCGACAGCGCGAAGGTCTCCCAGGTGCTCTACCCGGGCTTCGAGGGCCACGACGGCCACCACGTCGCGGTCAAGCAGATGAAGGACTTCGGCGGCATGATCAGCTTCCGCCACGCCGGCGGCGAGCAGGCGGCCCTCGACTTCTGCTCGCGCACCCAGGTCTTCACGCTCGGCGAGTCGCTCGGCGGCGTCGAGTCGCTCGTCGAGCACCCCGGCCGCATGACCCACGCGTCGGTCGCCGGCTCCGAGCTCGAGGTGCCCGCCGACCTCGTGCGCCTCTCGGTCGGCATCGAGACGGTCGACGACCTCGTCGCCGACGTGGTGCAGGCGCTGGGGTGAGCCCCCGGTACGTCGTCTGCGCCGACACCGGGTCGACCTTCACCAAGGCGGCGGCCGTCGTCGTCGACGGCACCGACGCCGGTCGGCTGCTCGCCACCACCGCGGTCCCGACCACGGTCGGTCCGGGCCTCGACGTCCTCACCGGGCTCGACGCCGCGGTGGCGCGCGTCGTCGCCGAGGCGGGCGGCGCCCCGGACGAGGTGCGCGTCTGCTCCTCCGCCGGCGGCGGTCTGCGGCTCGCGGTGGTGGGCTACGAGCGTGTCGTGACGACGGAAGCCGGTGCGCGCGTGGGGCTCTCGGCCGGAGCCAAGGTCGTGCACGTCTCCAGCGGCCCGCTGGACGCGGCGGGCATCGCCGCGCTGAAGGCTGCCCGGCCCGACGTCGTCCTCCTCGTCGGCGGCACCGACGGCGGCGACTCCGAGGTGCTGCGCCACAACGCGTCGCGCCTGGCGGCGAGCGGCCCGCGCGTGCCCTACGTCGTCGCCGGCAACGTCGACGCGCGCGACGACGTCGTCGAGGTGCTCGAGGCGAAGCGGCGCACGGTCGTCGCCTGCGCCAACGTCCTGCCGCGCATCGGCGTCCTCGACCCGCGCCCTGCACGCGCTGCGATCCGCGACGTCTTCGTCCGGCACGTCATCGGCGGCAAGGGACTCACGAAGGGCCCGCGCTTCGCGCGGCTGGTCCACGGCGCGACTCCCGACCTCGTCCTCGCCGGGGTGGAGCACTACGCCGACTCCGGCGTCGGCGACGTTCTGCTGGTCGACGTCGGCGGCGCCACCACCGACGTCTACTCCGCCCTCACCCCCGACGCCGAGGAGGCGTCGTTGCACCGCGAGGTGGTCGAGGTGATGTGGCGCGGGCGCACGGTGGAGGGTGACCTCGGGATGCGCTGGAGCGCAACGGGTGTCGCCGATGCCGCCCTGGTCGAGAAGCTCGTCGACGGTGCCGAGCACGACGCCATCGACGCCGCGGCGCAGCTGCGGCACGACGACCCGGGCTGGCTCCCCGTCACCGCCGCCGACCGCGAGATGGACGCGCGCCTCGCCCGCCTCGCGCTGACGGTGGCGCTGCGCCGGCACGCGCGGCCCGCCGACACCGTCGACGGCCGCACGCCCGGGCGCGACCTCTCGCACATCGCCGTCGTCGTCGCGAGCGGCGGCGTATTCCGCCATGCGAGCCCCGAGCTGCTGCACGACATGCTCGCCCCGGTGACCACCGACCACGCGGGCGGCTGGAAGGTGCCGGCGCTCCCGCGGATCACCGTCGACCGCCGCTACGTCATGGCCGCCGCAGGCCTGCTGGCCCACGACAACCCCGCAGCCGCGACCGGCCTGCTCGCGGACGCGCTCGCCGACGTCTGACCCCAGAAGCACCCGCCCGACCGCAGGGTGCGGAAGGATGGTCGGCGAACCGATCCCGGGAGGACCGATGACCTACGACCTGACCGGCGCGCCCGCAGTTCCCCCGCTGCGCGGCAAGGGGACGCTCATCACCGGGGTCGTGCTGCTGATCCTCGGCCTCGTGGCGGTGATCGCGGGCATCGCGCTGCTCGCGGGCACGGCCGGCTCGCTGCTCAGCCAGATCGGCACCCCGCAGACCGCTCCGACCTCGTTCACCCGCCAGCTCGACGGGGGGACGACGTACGCCGTCTACGAGGCGACCTCCGCCGGGACCGGCACGGCCGACGACCCGTTCCTCGGCAACGTCCAGCCCAGCGACATCACCGTGAAGGGCCCGTCGGGCGACGTGCCGGTCAGCGGGACCGGGAGCAGCGTCAACACCGTGGGCGACGGCACGCAGCTCTTCGCCGAGGTCGCGCCGTCGCTGTCGTCGGCGGCCAAGGCGGCCGTGTGGATCGCGGTCATCGGTCTCGGCGCGCTGCTCGCCCTCATCGGCATCATCCTGCTCATCGTCGGCGCCGTGCAGCGGTCGTCGTCGCGCAAGAAGCAGCAGGCCGCCCTCGGCTACGCCGGAGCCGGCTACGCCGCGGCGCCCGGCCAGCCCTACCCGGCCCAGAGCTACCCGACCCCCGGTCAGCCCGCGCCGGGTCAGCCGGCGGGGGGTCAGCCCTACCCAGCGCAGAGCTACCCGACCCCCGGCCAGGCCGCAGAGCCGCAGCCCTACGCGCCGCCGGCCGCGGACCCTGCGGCGTACGCGGCGCCCGAGCCCACGACGTACGCGGCCCCGACGCCGGCCGCCGCGCCTGCCCCCGCGCCTGCCCCGGCCGCGGCCGCTCTGCCGCCCGCGGGCTGGTACCCCGACGCCGAGCGGGCCGGCGGCCAGCGCTACTGGGACGGCTCCTCCTGGACCGAGCACCGCGCCTGACCGGCTGACCGGACGGCACCGGACGGCACCGACCAGGACCGGTCGTGCGGCGAGCGCCGACCGGGTTCCGACCGCTCCGGGGGTCCGCCGGGTGCGCGGGCGCGCGACGTGGTGGGATTCCGGCATGACCGCCACCACCAGCACCGACTGGACCGCGTCCGGGATCGCTGCGGGCGTGCGCTCGCGCCGGCGCGCCGCCGTCGACACCGTGCGCGAGGCCCTCGACCGCATCGACGCGCGCGACGGCGATCTCGCCGCGTTCCAGGTCGTGCGCCGCGAGGCGGCGCTGCGCGAGGCCGCGGCCGTCGACGGAGCCATCTCCGACGGCGCCGCACGCGAGTCGGGTGCGCTGCCGCTGGCCGGTGTGCCGATCGCGGTGAAGGACAACGTGCCCGTCGAGGGCGAGCCGATGCGCGTGGGCTCGGCCGCGACGCCGGCGCACCCGCAGATCGCCAACCACGAGGTCGTCCGTCGGCTGCGGCAGGCCGGTGCCGTCATCGTCGGCATCACGCGCGTCCCGGAGCTCTGCGTCTTCGGTGCGACCGACTCCGTCTACGGCGTCACCCGCAACCCGTGGGACCTCGAGCGCACCCCCGGCGGCTCGTCGGGCGGCTCGGCCGCTGCGGTGGCCGCCGGCATCGTGCCGGTCGCGCACGGCAACGACGGCATGGGTTCGGTGCGCATCCCCGCGGCCGCGACCGGCGTCGTCGGCATCAAGCCCGGGCTCGGCCTCGTGCCTGCCGACCTCGGGGACAACGCGTGGTACGGCATGTCCGAGAACGGCGTCCTGGCGACGACGGCCGCCGACGCCGGCCTGCTGCTCTCGGTGCTCGCGGAGGACCCGAACCTCGCCGCGGCCGGCGACGCAGCCGACGGACCCGAGCTGCGCATCGCGGTGTCGACGCGCCCGCCGGTGCAGGGCGTGAAGGTCGACCGCGAGCACGTCCGCGCGCTCTTCCGCGCGGCTGCGGACCTCATGCACGACGGCCACACCGTCGAGCGCTACGACCCGTCGTACCCGACGCCGGTCGCCGTCGCCGCCCTCACCCGCTGGTTCGCAGGCACGGCGCTCGAGGCCGAGCACCTCGACCCGACGCTGCTCGAGCCGCGCGTCCGCACGCACGCGCGCATCGGCCGGTTCGTGAT
>JBGAJT010000013.1:0-22318 GCA_044224785.1 Candidatus Nanopelagicales bacterium
GAGGCTCACCCACTTGGTCGCGCCCGCGGCGGGGCAGCCCTTCGAGCCGAGGTTGCCGGCGCCGTCGGCGTTCTCCGCGTCGAGCGCGACGACGAGGCCCGCGGCCACGCGGTTGACGACGCGGAGCGGCGCCGCGGGCACGATCGTGAAGTCGACCTCGTCGCGGTAGGACCGACCGCGGCCGGCCGAGTCCTCCGTGCGCAGCTTCATCGAGTTGCCGAGGATGTCGGGCGAGCCGACTGGTGCCGCGTCGGTCACGCGGACCGCGAGCACCCACTCGAAGACGGCGCCGAGGTCGACGTACTTCGCGCCGCTGCCCGCCGCCGTGCCGAGCGTCCAGGTGAGCGAGTCGGCGGTGGTCGCGAGGACCGCGGGAGCGCGCTGGTCGTTCGTCGTGGCGACGGCGCTCCCGGCGACGTACTCCGTGCCGACCGGCAGGAAGTCGGTGACGACGGGGTTGCGCGTCTTGGTGAGGGTGTCGAAGTCGATGCGCAGCTTGAAGCAGACGACGTCGCCCTTGCCGAACTTCGTCTCCGACGGCGCGAACGACGACGGCTCGCCGTAGCCGGTGCCGTCGGTGCCGCAGACGCCGGCCATCGAGCGCGGGCCGATGGTCTTGTCGAGGGTGAGGTCGCCGGTGCCGATCGTCGACGACGACGTGTCGGTGACGGTCTGCGCGCCGGTCTCGCCGGTGCCCGGGATCGGCGTCGTCGTCGCGGTGAGGCTCGCGGTGTTGGTGAACGAGTCGCCGTTGCTCGTGGGGTCGCCGCCGCCGTAGTTGGTGCGCATGCCGGCCCAGTAGGTCAGCGTCGTCGTGCCGTCGGCGGCCACCGGCCCGAGCGGCGAGAACACGACGGTGAACGTGCCGTTCGCGTTGGCGGTGACCGACGAGATCGGGCTCGACGGCGCCGTGCCCGCGCTGCCCGCGCACTCGCTCGGGGTGCCCGGCGTGTAGTTGGTGCCCACGCCGCCGAGCGGGCAGAGGCCGTCGGGGATGACGTCGGTGATCGCGATGCCGTTGGCGGCGACGTACTCGCTGGTGTCGATCGTCAGCGTGTACTGGACGCGGCCCGCGGTCGCGAACTGCGACGTCGACGCCGTCTTGCGCATCCGCACGTCCTCGACGCTGACGGTGTGCGTCGTGTCGGCCGCGGCGGCGCTGCTGCCGCCCGGCGCGAGCGGCCCGGTGTAGGTGCCGGTGACGCGCGCGGTGTTGGTCGCGCTCGCCTCGGTCGCGGTCTCGCGGGTCGATGCGCCGCTGTTGTTGTCGAGGTTCGAGGCCTGCTGCAGCGACGCCGGGGTCGGCGTCGACCCGCCGAAGCTCATCGTGTTCGCGCGCAGCGGGATGCCGGCCCGGTAGCGGATCGTCGTGGTGGCGCCGGCGGCGAGCGTGCCGAGGTTCCACTGGATCCGGGTGTAGACGCCGGGCGGGTAGACGGTCGTGCCCTGGGCCGGCGGGTTCAGCACCGTCGATACCGACGCCGGCGTCACGCAGGGGCTCAGGACCGGGGTAGCACTGAGGGACGGGGCTCCGGCGTACTCCGGCGCCGCGGAGTTGTCGACGCCGCCGCACAGGAGCAGTTCGAGGTTCGCCGGCAGGTAGTCGGTGAGCACGACGCCGGTCGAGGACGCGACCGAGGTGTTCTTCACCGTCAGCGTGTACGTCGTGACGTGGTCGTGGACGCCGCGCAGCAGCTCTGCCTCGGGCGAGGGCTCGGCCTTGGTGACCTCGAGCGCCGACAGCGTGGTGACGCCGGTGCTCGCCGTCGCGGACTCGGTGTAGGACCCGGCGACGGGAGCGCCGGCGGCCGTGAAGGCCGGGACCTTGCGCGGGTCGGTGCTCGCGTAGGCACCGCCGACCACCGCGAACTGGGCTCCGACCGGGAGCACAGCGGGGTCCGACAGCGCGCGGAACGACAGCGCGAGGCTGTCGGCCACCTGCAGGTCGGAGACGTTGCGCCACACCAGGGTCTGCTGGCCGGTGGCCACGTTGGTCGAGACCGTCGGCTCGCCCGCCGACGACGGCGAGCTGCTGCCCGCGACGTAGGTGAGGCCGGCGGGGAGCAGGGTCGTGAAGCTGAGGTTGTACTCCGGGACCGCGCCCGGGTTCGACGCCGGGTTCGCCGCGGTCAGCGTGATCGGGACCGAGCCGCCCGAGAGCACCGAGCCGGGGGCGCCGACCGACAGCGTGATGCCGGGCGTGCCAGCGGCAGCGGCGGGCGGTGCGGTGGCGGCCACGGCCGCGGTGGTGACCGCCAGGGCGGCCGCCATGAGGGCGGCGAGGCGACCACGGGAACGGCGGAACGTTCGAAGCACGACCGGGACTCCAGGATGTCGGTGCGCTGCGCGCGTCGGCGGGAGGGCGGGGAACGCCCCCCGGGCCCCCGTGCGCTCGACTGTAATCGTTCTCAGAAGCGCTCCCGCGCGACCGACGCGCCCATTCACGCGTCGGTGCGCACCCGACGACGCTCCGTGACGGTTGCGCCGTCCGGGCGACCAGCTCGTGCGGGGTCAGCCGGCTGCGACGACCGCGGCGGCGCGGTCGAGCGCGGTGCGCGCGACGGCCTGCGGGCCGGGCGAGCCGTCCTCGAGGAAGGCGAACGCGCGCAGCCGGCCGGCCGGGTCCAGGACGAGCCCGGCGAGGGCGTTGACGCCGGTGAGCGTGCCGGTCTTGGCCAGCACGGTCCCGCGCCCGGCCCGGGTGCCGGGCCCGGTGAACCGGTCGGCGAGGGTGCCGGTCGCGCCGGCGACCGCGAGCCCGGTGACGGCGGCCGAGAGCGACGGGTCGTCGGTGGTGGCCAGGGCCGCCAGCAGCCCGACGAGCGTCGCGGCGCTCACCTTGTTCTGGCCGGAGAGGCCGCTGCCGTCGACCACGACCGCCCCGGTCGTGGTGACGCCGAGGTCGCCGACCACCTTCAGCGTCGCCTTCGCGCCGCCGGCGAAGCTGGCCGCTCCCCCGAGCTTCCCGCCGGCCAGGTGCGCCAGCGACTCCGCGAGGTCGTCGTCGGACTGCGTGAGCATCCGCTCGACGAGGTCGGCGACGGTGGGGCTCGCGACCGAGGCGAGCGGCGTCGCGCCGGTGGGCGCCGTCACGCGCACGACGGCACCGGTGACGCCGATGCCGAGGGCGCGCAGCCGTTCGGCCAGCAGCCGGCCGGCCTCGAGCGACGGGTCCTTCACGCGCGCGCCGGAGCCGACGCCGGGTGCGGACCGGCCCTGGTCGACCGACAGCGCGGTGACCGGGGCGACGACACCGCCGGTGGTGAACGACGAGGGCCAGCCCGGCGCGGTGGTCGGGCCGGTGAACAGCGAGTCGTCGACGTGCACGACCACCTTCGTGGTCCCCGCCTTCTTCAGGGCGGCGGCGGTCGCGGCTGCCAGCGCGGCGATGCTCGCGGGCCGCGCGGACTGGCCGGCGGGCCAGGTCCGCGCCGACGCGCTGCGGGTCAGCGTCGCGTCGCCCGCGCCGACGAGGACGATCTCGCCCTTCGCCGCACCGGGGACGACGGTCGTGGTGAGCCGCGTCTGCGGCCCGAGCGCGACGAGGGCGGTAGCGGCGGTGAGCACCTTGAGCGTGCTGGCCGGGATCTGCGGCCTGGTCTGCGCGGCGGCGTAGACGGGCGTGCCGCTGCCGACGTCGAGCACGTACGCCGTGGTGTCGCTGCCGACCGCCTTGACGCCGAGGGCCGCCTTCACGCCCGCCGCGACGCGCTTGTCGGCAGCAGCGACCGGTGTGGTGGTCGCTCCCGACGTCGCCGCGAGGACGTCGGCGGGCGGCGGCGGGACGGCCGACGACGTCGCGCGCCCGGCCGCACCGGCGGGTGCGAGAGCTGCTGCGGCGAGGGCTGCGACGGCGAGGGCGAGGGTCGTACGCCGTGCCCCACGCACCCGGCTCACCCCGTCCTCGCAGGTCTGGGGCCCGTGACCCCGATCACCACGGCCTGCCGCGGTTCGCCCGCGAGGCCCTTCCTGCGGAACACTAGGCGACGCCCCGTCGCACGCCGACGCGGCCCGACCCGTCTGCACGTCCCCCGCCCCGCCCGTCACCAGCACCGCCGACCGCCTCGACAGGAGCACGCCGTGGAGTTCGACGTCCTCATCGAGATCCCCGCCGGGAGCCGCAACAAGTACGAGGTCGACCACCTCACCGGGCGGATCCGCCTCGACCGCATGCTCTTCACCTCGACCCGCTACCCGCACGACTACGGGTACATCGAGGGCACGCTCGGCCAGGACGGCGACCCGCTCGACGCGATGGTGCTGCTCGACGAGCCCACGTTCCCGGGCTGCCTCATCAAGTGCCGCGCGATCGGCATGTTCCGCATGACCGACGAGGCCGGCGGCGACGACAAGGTGCTGTGCGTGCCCGCGAACGACCCGCGGCTCGAGCACCTCCGCGACATCCACCACGTGCCGGAGTTCGACCGCCTCGAGATCCAGCACTTCTTCGAGGTCTACAAGGACCTCGAGCCCGGCAAGAGCGTCGAGGGCGCGTCGTGGACCGGCCGCACCGAGGCCGAGGCCGAGATCCACGCGTCGATCGACCGTCACGCGGCCCCCGAGGCCGCGGCCGACGGCGCCATCGAGGACGCCTCGCACTGACCGCTCGGGCACGCGTCAGGGACGCGTGCCGTAGGGCACCAGCTCGTCCTGCCAGATCGTCATGTACTTCACGACGTCGCCGGTGTGCGGCGCCTCGACCATGAGCCCGCCGCCGGAGTAGATGCCGACGTGGTGGATCGTGCGCCAGTTGCTCGGGTCGGTCGCGAAGTAGACGAGGTCGCCGGGCCGCAGCGCGCTCACCGGGATCTTGGTCTGCGTCGCGAACTGGGTCTGCGAGTACTGCACCATCGCGATGCCGACGTGGCGGTACGCCGCCTGCGTGAGGCCGCTGCAGTCGTAGGAGTCCGGGCCGTTCGTGCCCGCGACGTAGGGCTTACCGAACTGCGTCTTCGCCCAGGCGAGAGCAGCGGCGCGCTGCGCGGCGGTGGCGACGGTGCGGCCGTCCGGCCATGAGGCAGAAGGACTTCCGTCCGGCGGCCGCCCGCCGCAGCGACGACGCGCGGCCTCGGCGGCTGCAGCTCTCGCGGCAGCGGCGGCACGGGCGGCCGCCTCGGCGCGCAGCGCGGCAGCGCGCTGCGAGGCGAGGTTCTGGGCGGTGGTGCGGGCGCTCGCGAGGGTGCGCGCCGCGGCGCTGCGCACGGCGGTGAGGCGCGCGACCTCGGACCGCTGCTGCTGCTGGGTCGCCTGCACCGCGGCCGCGGCGTCGGCGGCCTGCTTCTCGCGCAGGGCGACGTCGGCGCTCGCGCGCTCGGCGGCCATCTGCGCCTGCAGGGCGCGCAGCCGGAGGTCGGCGGTCGACACCGCGCGGGCGCGGCGGTCGGCGGCGACCTGCCCGAGCGCCGCGACCTTGTCGGTGAGCGCGGTGATCCCGCCCGTCGACATCGCACTGTCGAGGACCGCGGCCCACTCGCCGAGCCCGCCGGAGAGGTCGGCACCGACCTGGTAGCTCTGGGCGGCGAGCCGGTCGACGTCGCCCTGCGCCGCGTCGGCGGCGACCTGCGCGAGGCGCGCCTGCTCGGCGGCGACCGCGGCGTCGGCGCGGGCCTGCTCTGCGTCGGCGCGCGCCGCGTTCCAGCGCTCGACGAGGGACTCGAGCTGCGCGTCGAGCGCGTCGAGCTGCTTCTGCGCGCCGGCCTGCGCGGTGCGGGCGGAGGCGAGGACCGTGGCCGCGGCAGCGGCCGCACGACGGGCCTCGGCGACGGCTGCGGCCGACGGCTTGGGCTTGGACGGCGCGGCCTGGGCGGGTCCGACCCCGACCAGCAGCCCCAGTGCCAGGGCAGCCGCCACCACGGGCGCGACAGCGCGTCGAGCGGCCACAGCGGCTCCCGGGGGAAGGTCCCCCGCGGGGTGCGGGGGCGGGTCGGCGGTGCCCGTCGACCGTAACCCCACCCGTCCCAGCGACACCATCCGTCGCACATGATCCTGAGCAGACCGTGCGGGACCGGCGTACGGATTACGGACGCCCGTGCTGGGCTGCTCAGGCCGAGGCGAGCCAGACGGCGGCGTACGGCGGGAGCACGACCTGGCCGTCCTCGACGTAGAACTCCGTCGCCCCGAGGTGGTCGACGAGCTCGCGGCCGTACAGCGCGCCGAGCACGCCCGCGTCGCAGCGCTGCCAGTCCGCGGAGACGTTGTAGAGCTGCACGAGGTCGCCGGCCGCGTGGCTGCGCAGCACGCCGAGGACCGACGGGTTCGACGTCTCGGTCGGCCGCGACTCGACGGCCGCGTGCAGCGTCGGCAGCGACCGGCGCACGTCGCCGAGGTGCTTGATGAGGGCGTACACGCGGCCCTCGAGCGTCGTCAGATCGGTACGCCGCGCGGCGGTCGACCACGGCATCCGCGGCCGGTGCAGCCAGCGGTTGTCGTCGGCGTGCTCCGGCTCGTCGACGTAGCTCGCGTCGTTGAGCAGCCCGAGCTCGTCGCCCATGTACAGCAGCGGGATCCCGCCGAAGCCGTAGACGATCGCGTAGGCGCAGTGCAGCCGGCGTACCGCGAGGTCGAGCAGCCGCGGGTCCGCCGCCTCGAGCGCCTGCTCGATGCCGACGAGGCTCGCGGCGCTGCCGCTGATCCGGCTGTCGCCGGTGGCCTCGTTGACCTGGAACTCCTCACCGCGAGCGAAGCTCCCGGGCTCGTCGCCGACGAACCACCGCGACAGGAACGCGCGGTGGCTCGCGCCGCCCCAGCCGACGGAGCCGGCGTCGGTGTCGTCGATCGCCCAGCCGATGTCGTCGTGGCAGCGCAGGTAGGTCGCCCAGGCGGTCGTGGTCGGCTTCGGCGGGAACCGGTGCAGCGCACGGACGAGCAGCCGCGCGTCCTTGGTCGCGAGCGCCGACCAGATCTGCACCATGAGGCTGTTGTGGTAGGCCAGGTCTGACACGTTGCCGGCGAACTCGCCGACGCCGAGGTACTTCACCAGGTCGCCCGGCGCGACGATCGCCTCGGCCTTGAACACCAACGACGGCGCGGCGATCCGGGCGACAGCGCGCAGCGCCCGGGTGAGGCCGTGCACCTCCGGCTGGTTCTGGCAGTCGGTCCCCATGCGCTTCCATAGGAACGCGATCGCGTCGAGGCGCAGGCAGTCGACGCCGCGGTTGGCGAGGAAGAGCATGACCTCGGCGAACTCGCAGACCACGTCGGGGTTCCCCCAGTTGAGGTCCCACTGGTAGTCGTTGAACGTCGTCCAGACCCAGGCCGCCATCTCGGGGTCCCAGGTGAAGTTGCCGGGCGCGAAGTCCGGGAACACCTCCGGCAGCGTTCGCTCGTAGGCGTCGGGCACGCGACGGTCGTCGTACACGTGGAAGTACGCGCGGTACTTGGGATCTCCGGCGCGCGCGGCCTCGGCCCAGCGGTGCTCGCGCGCGACGTGGTTGAGGACGAGGTCGATGGTGAGCGCGATGCCGTTCTCGTGCAGGACGGTCGCGAGCTTCTCGAGGTCGGCCATCGAACCGAGGTCGCTGCGCACCTCGCGGTAGTCGGCGACGGCGTACCCGCCGTCGTTCGCACCCGGCCGCGGTGCCAGCAGCGGCATGAGGTGCAGGTAGGTCGTGCCGAGGCTGCGCAGGTAGTCGACGTGCTGCGCGACGCCGTCGAGGTCGCCGGCGAAGCGGTCGGCGTAGGCGACGTAGCCGAGGGCGTCGGGCGCCTGGAACCAGTCGGGGCGCAGCAGCCGGTCGCGGTCTCGCTCGCGCAGCGGCTGCGGGCGGACCAGCCAGCCGGAGACGGCGATGGCGGCGAGGCGCTCGAGCAGCGCGTCGGCCATCGGCCCGTCGAACACCGCGCGCACGCCGGCCTCGAGATCGGGCCCCCAGCGGCGGGCCCGGGCCAGCAGGTCGTCGGCCCCCGTCACGGCACCCGCGCTCTGCGCGCGCAGGGCGTCGGCGACGAGCGCTGCCGCGCCGGAGCCGGGGCTCGCTGTAACCGCTGTCATACGCGCATTGTGCCCCCGAGGACGGGGTTGATGGGAGGGGGTCCGGCGCTTGGGTGCAAGCGTTGCCAGGCGGTGCTCTGGCAGGGTCGGAGCATGGACGCGCGCAGCTGGGACGACGGCACCTGGACGACCACTCCGGAGGCCGTCTCGCGCGACGGCTCGGACCTGCTCGTGACGGCGCGCGAGGGCAGCGACCTCTGGCGCACCACGTCGTACGGCTTCGTCCACGACGACGGCCACGGGCTGCTCGCGCCCTTCCCCGACGGGACCGCCGTGGAGGTCTCGTTCGTGGCCGGGTTCGAGGAGCAGTTCGACCAGGCGGGCGTCCTCGTGCACGCCGACGCCGAGCACTGGGTGAAGGCGGGGGTCGAGTACGCCGACGGCGCCGCGCAGCTCGGCGCGGTCGTGACCGACGTGGTGTCGGACTGGTCGACCGGGCAGGTCGACTGGGTCGGCCGGGTCGTGACCGTGCGCGCGAGCCGCGACGGCGACGCCCTGACTGTGCGCGCCCGCGTCGACGACGAGCCGTGGCGCCTCGTGCGCCTCGCCCCGATCGACCCGGCGCGCGCCTGGTCCGCCGGCCCGATGGTCTGCGCCCCGTCGCGCGCCGGCCTCACGATCCGCTTCACGTCCTGGACCACCGGCCCCGCCGACACGACCCTGCACTGAGGACTGGATGTCACAGGCGTTTCCGGGGCTTCCGGTGCCGGGAAGCCCCAGGAACGCCTGTGACATCCGGCCGTTCGGGTCGGTGCGGTCGGGCTAGCGGTCGGCGAGGCGCGCCAGCCAGTCGTGGCCGGGGTGGATGCGAGCGATGCCGTCGGCGAGCCACGCGACCTCGCCGTCGGTGAGCAGCGGGAGGCAGCGCTCGAGGTCGGCGACGTCCTTCTCGCGCGCGTGCTTGGCCTTGAACAGCAGCACGACCTCGGGCGCCATGTACGGGATGCCGTCGTCGGTGCGCCGGACGAGCTCGGCGTAGGGGCGGCGGATGCTCGTCTCCCGCTTGCAGATCCAGGTGTCGCCGTCGTGGACGTCGCGGAACAGGTCGACGACGAACGCCCCGCGGCTGTCGCGGCCCCACGTCTGGAAGTGGGCCGCGAGCGACGCGGCGCTCAGCTCCCACAGCCCCTCCCCCGCGACCACGAACTCGACGTCGGCGAGCCGGTCGCGGACGACGGGGAACGCGGTGTCGGGGATCGCGACCTCGAGGTCCTCGTGCTCGCGCGTCTGTCGGCCGAGGAACAGGTCGATCCCCCATCCGGCCGTGACGCACCACGGGACGTCGAGACCGGCCAGCCGGTCGGCGAGCTGCCGCGGCGTCCACGGGTCCCAGTCCTCGAACGACCCGGTGGCAGGCACCAGGCCGTGCTGCTCGGTCACCTGCTCATGGTGGCGCCTGGACCGTCCGGGCGCGAGGACGGCCGGTGCGGTCGAGCGGCTAGTGCGGAAGGACGGAGACGCCGCCGACGACCGAGGCCGTCCCGCGCACGGTGGCGGGGAAGACGCGCGACGGGAACGAGACGGTCAGGCCGTCGGAGGACACGACGCCGCGGATCTGGCGGCCGAGGCTCGCCCGGTCGTTGAACCACACGGCGGCGACGAGCGGCCCGAGGACGACCAGCAGGATCACCCCGATGCTGATCGCGTCGGGCAGGCTCGACGGGAGGCTGGCCAGGAGCACGAAGCCCGGCACCCACGACGCGATCGACACCCACATCCAGCGGCGGTTGGCCCGCCGCTCGCTGACGCACAGCTCGCAGGCCGGCCAGGCGGGCGACGTCACCGTCTTGCGGATCACCAGCGCGATGAGCAGCGGGACGATGAGGCCGAGGACGATCGTCACCCACACCCACACCGGCGTCCTCGAGATGAACTGCACGGAGGTCGGTGCCCCGGTGCGGTGGTGCGCCACGCAGCGCTCGGGCGCCAGGCCGGCACCGACGTCGACGGCGGAGACGACCACCTGGTCGCCCACCCGGCGCAGGTGGTTCTCGAGGGTGTCGACCGGTGCCGCGGCCCGCGGCGCGGTGTGCGCGGTCCAGGCGACGCCGTCCCAGTAGCGGAGCAGCGTGGGGTCGACGGGGTCCGGGTACCAGTCCGCAGGCGCCATGCGTACGGATCGGCAGCGAGGCGCACGTCCTGAAGCGCCGTCCGAACGAGGTCTGCCGTCGATGCGTGATCAGACCACCGTAGAAGACGGCCTCATCACTCATCGACGGCGTTCACCCGTCGCTGCGCATCGGGGGCCCGGCTGCGCGGTGTGGGTGGTGGGGTGAGACCTTCTCCCCATGGCCCAGGCGATCGCGTCGGTCCTGCCGTTCGCGGTGGGCATCATGGTGAGCCCGATCCCGATCGTCGCCGTCATCCTCATGCTGTTCACGAAGCGCGCGACGGTGAACGGTCCGGCCTTCCTCGTGGGCTGGGTGCTCGGGCTCAGCGTCCTGGCCGCCGTCGGCTACCTCGCGGCGTCGGCGCTCGGCTGGGGCGACGGCAGCTCGACGTCGGCGACCGAGGTGCAGTGGTGGCGGGTCGCGCTCGGCGTCGTCCTGCTCGTCCTCGCGTTCCGCAAGTGGCGCAGCATCCGCGAGCCGGACCACACCGACGAGATGCCCGGCTGGATGACCGGCATCGACGAGCTGACGCCAATCAAGGCCTTCGGCCTCGCCGTCGCGCTGTCGTCGGTGAACCCGAAGAACCTCGTGCTCGGCCTCGGCGCGATGACCTCGCTCGCCACGCTCGGCGCGCCCACCGACCAGGCCGTGGTCGGCATGGTCGCCTTCGTCGTCGTGGCGAGCCTGTCGGTCGCCGCAGCCGTGCTCTACCGGCTGCTCGGCGGGGCGAAGGCGGAGAGCAGCCTGCAGAGCGCGCAGGGCTGGCTCAAGACGCACAACGACGCCGTCATGGCCGTGCTGCTGCTCGTGTTCGGCGTCGTCCTCGTCGCCAAGGGCTTCGGCGGCTGACCTCCGTCCGAGCCCCGAGCCACCGACAAGCCCACGGCAACCGAGATCTCGTTCCTGCTATGCCGGGCTTGATCGCGCTCCGCGCATGACGGGAGCGAGATCTCGTTCGTGTTATGCCGGGCGTGATCGCGGTCCGCGCATGACGGGAACGAGATCTCGTTCGTGTGATGCGGGGGCCGGCGGCCGGGTCCCACGTCCGGCTGCCGGGCTCCCTGCGTCGTAGCCCTGGGGGCTAGAGGCGCATGCGCGAGCCGGAGGGGTCGTACGCCGGCTCCGTGAGCACCCGCGCGGGGCGGCGCTCGCCGATCACCGACACCTCGACGTCGCTGCCCCTCTCGACCACCGCGGTGTCGACGAGCGCGAGCGCGAGGCTCGACCCGACGTGATGGCCGTAGGAGCCCGACGTCACGATGCCGACGACCGAGTCGCCGAGCCACACCGGCTCGTCGCCGTGAGCGTCGGACTCGATGTCGCCGAGGTCGAGGGTGACGAGGCGTCGCGACGGACCGGACTCCCGCTCGGCGAGCGCCGCTTCACGGCCGACGAAGTCGCCCTTGTCCCAGGCGATGAAGCGGTCGAGGCCGGTCTGGCCCGGTGTGTAGCCCTGGGTGAACTCGGCCGACCAGATGCCGTACGCCTTCTCGATGCGCAGGCTGTCGATCGCGAGGTCGCCGACAGGTCGCAGGCCGAGGTCGGCACCCGCGGACGCGAGCGAGCGCCACAGCGCCTCGTGCCGGGTCGACGGCACCGTGATCTCGAACCCGAGCTCACCGGCCAGCGAGACGCGCGCGAGCAGCGCCTCGAAGTCGCCCATCGGCACCAGGCGCGCCGTCATGAAGGGGAAGGCCTCGGCCGAGACGTCCTCGGTCGTCAGGCGCGACACCAGCTCACGGCTCTGAGGACCCGACAGTGCGAACCCGAGCCAGCGGCCCGACAGGTTCTCGATCGTGACGCCGGACTCCGGCAGCGACTCGGCGAACCAGCGCTGGTGCCACTCCTGCAGGTAGTAGGAGCCGATCAGCCAGAACCGGTCGTCGGCCAGCGTGGTCACCGAGAGGTCGCCCATGAGCGTCCCCTTCGGGTGCAGCATCGGTGTGAGGCCCATCCGCCCGACCTTCGGGATCCGGCCGGCGAGCAGGTGGTCGAGCCACGCGCGCGCACCCGGCCCGCTGACCTCGTAGCGCGAGTAGACCCCGGTCTCGTACGCACCGACCGCGGTACGCACGGCCTCGACCTCGGCGGCGACGTAGGGGAACGCGTTGTCGCGGTGCAGCGACGGCTCGTGCACGAAGTCGGGCTCGCCCGGGGTGAAGAACTGCGGCACCTCGAGCGCCCAGGTGGCGCCGAACTGCGCGCCCGCGGCCTTGAGCTCGCCGTACGCCGGCGTGACGACGAGCGGACGACCGGCGGGCAGCTGCTCGTGCGGATAGGTCGTGAGGAACCGGCGCGCGTAGAACTGGCGCGTGGTCGCGAGCAGGTAGTCGTCGTTGCTCGCCCAGCCGCCGTACCGCGCGACGTCCATCGCGTAGACGTCGTCGCCCGGGTCGCCGTCGACGATCCAGTTCGACAGCGCGAGACCCACGGCCGCGCCCTGCGAGAAGCCGGCCATGACACCGCACGCCGCCCAGTAGCCGGGCAGCCCGCGAACCGGGCCGACGAGCGGGTTGCCGTCGGGCGTGATGGTGAAGGCGCCGTGCACGAAGCGCTTGATCCCGGCCTTCTCCAGCGACGGGAACCGTCGGAAGCCGATCTCGAGCTCGTCGGAGATGCGGTCGAGGTCGGGCGGGAGCAGCGACATCCCGAAGTCCCAGTCGGCGCCCTCAGGCTTCCAGTGCAGCGGGTTCGCCTCGTAGACGCCGAGCAGCGCACCGTTCTGCTCGCGCTGCAGGTAGGTCCAGCCCTCGAGGTCGGTCACGGACGGCATAGCGCCCACGTACGAGGCGATCTCGGGGATGTCCTCGGTGACGAGGTACTCGTGCAGGATCGGCGTCACCGGGTGGTCGAGGCCGACCATGTGGCCGACCTTGCGGGCCCAGAGACCGCCCGCGTTGACGACGTGCTCGCAGAAGATCGGCTCCTGCTCGGTGTCGAGGCGCCAGCCCTCCGGCGTGCGCGTGATCGCGGTGACGCGGTTGTGCGTGATCACCGTGGCGCCGCGCTTCTTCGCGGCACCGGCGTAGGCGTAGACCGCGCCGTTGGGGTCGAGGTTGCCCTCGTCGGGGTCGAACAGCCCGCCGACCACGCCGTCGGGGTTCACGATCGGCACCAGGTCGACGATCTCGTCGACGTCGACGAGCCGGACGCCCTCGTGGCCCATCATGTCGTGCCACGCGACCTCGGCCTTGAGCCACTGCATGCGCTCCGCGGAGCACGCGAGCTCGATGCCGCCGGAGAGCTTCATTCCGATCTCGACACCGCTCTCGGCGGCGACCTTGGGGTACATCGAGATCGTGTAGCTCTGCAGCGCCGCCACGTGGGCGTCGTTGTTGATCGCGTGGAAGCCGCCCGCCGCGTGCCAGCTCGAGCCCGCGGTGAGCTCGGTGCGCTCGACCAGCGCGACGTCGGTCCAGCCCTTGAGCGTCAGGTGGTAGAGCAGGCTCGTGCCGGTGATGCCTCCACCGATGATGACGACGCGGTACGACTGGCTCACGCTGAGATCCTCCCCAAGGGCAGGCCCGCCGCGACGCGCGTACTGACTCAGGAGTCAGGATGCGGGCTCGGCGGCTATGGTGGCACGCACCCCCGGGATCGCGCAGCATCCGCGGCGTACGGGTTTTCCGGGGCGGGGAGGTGGGGTCATGGTCAGCGGCTTCGGCGTCGCACCGCTCGACGAGGACGGGCTCGACCGCATCCATGCCCAGGCGATGCGGATCCTGTCCGACATCGGCACCGAGGTGCACGACGACGACATGCTGCGCCGCCTGACCGAGGCGGGCCAGTCCGTCGACGGCACCCGGGTGCGCTGGGACCCGGACTTCGTCATGGCCCAGCTCGCGCTGACGCCGGACACGGTGACCATCACCGGCCGCAACCCGGTCAACGCCGTCACCCTCGGCGGCGGCAGCCTGGCGCACTCCCCCGTCGGCGGCTCGCCGTTCGTCTCCGACCGCGAGCGCGGCCGCCGCGACGGCACGATGGCCGACCACGTCGAGCTCGTGAAGATGGCCCAGGCAGCCGACCTGCTGTCGGTGCTGCAGAGCGGCACCGTCGAGGCGCAGGACCTCGAGCACACCAGCCGGCACCTCGAGATGGACTACTCGATCCTGCGCTGGAGCGACAAGCCGTTCATCGTCTACGGCACCAGCGGCGAGAAGGCGCACGACGCCTTCGAGCTCGCCGCGATCGCGGCCGGCGGTCGCGACGCCCTCGTCGAGCGGCCGATGGTGCTCGGCATCGTGAACCCCAACAGCCCGCTCGTGTGGGACGGCCTCATGGTCACCACGCTCGTCGCGTGCGCCGAGGCCGGCCAGCCGGTGGCGATCACGCCGTTCCTGCTCGCCGGCGCCTCGGCCCCCGTCACCCTCGCCGGCGGCCTGTCGCTGCTCGTCGCGGAGACTCTCGCCGGCGTCGCCATGGCGCAGCTGGTCCGACCGGGCACGCCGTGCATCCTCGGCTGCTTCTTCAACGGCGTCGACATGCGCAGCGGCGGCCCCTCGCTCGGGCTCCCCGAGTCGGTCCTCGGCACCCTCGCCGGCGCGCAGGTCGCGCGCCGCTACCGGCTGCCGCTGCGCGGCGGCGGCGGTCTCTGCTCCGGCATCGCGCTCGACGCGCAGGTCGCCACCGAGACGACGATGTCGCTCTGGGCCACCTACCTCGCCGGCTGCGACCTCGTCGTGCACTCCGCGGGCTGGCTCGAGGGCGGCCTCACCGCGTCGTACGAGAAGCTCGCGCTCGACCTCGAGATCCTGCGCATGTTCGAGCGGCTGCGCGAGGGCATCGCCGTCGACGACGTGAACCTCGCCTTCGACGCCCTCGCCGAGGTCGGCCCTGGCGGGCTCTTCCTCGCTCACGAGCACACCCTCGAGCGGTTCCGCAGCGACGCGTTCATGAGCCCGTTGTTCCGCTCGCAGGCCTTCCCGACATGGGAGAAGCAGGGTGCGCGCGAGACCCCCGAGCTCGCCACCGAGCAGTGGAAGGCGCTGCTCGCGTCGTACGTGGACCCGGGGATCGACGACGGCATCGACGCCGAGCTGCGCGACTACGTCGACCGCCGCACGACGGTGCTCGACGCCTGACGGCCGACGCCGAGCCGCGCGACCACGCCGACCGCCGCACGACGGTGCTCGACGCCTGACGGCCGACGCCGAGCCGCGCGCCCACGTCGACCGCACGTGCTCGACCCCGGACACCGGGCTCCCCAGCGGGGTGTGACCGGGGAGACAGCGCCGATCGCTCCGCTGGTTAGCCTCCCCTAACCTCGCCTCGGTACCGTCGACGCGTGACGCTCGACCAGGCCCCCGCCGGCATCCCGGTGCACGTGACCGGCGCCGACCTCGAGCCTGCGCTGGCCCGGCGGCTCGCCGAGCTCGGGGTCCGCGCCGGCCGCACGATCACCCCGCTGCACAGCACGTCGGGCGGCGGCCGCGTCGTCGCCGTCGACGACACCCGTGTCGCGCTCGCGAAGGCAGTGCTCCGCCGCATCGAGGTAGCGGCGGCGTGACCCCGCGCGAGGTCCCGTCCTGCCACTCCGACGTCGTCGGCGTGCAGGCCGCCGTCGGCACGCCGGTCGTCGCGCTCGTCGGCAACCCGAACGTCGGCAAGTCCACGCTCTTCAACGGCCTCACCGGCGAGGGCCGCGACGTCGGCAACTGGCCCGGCACCACCGTGGCCGTCGGCCGCACCCTCTGGACGCACCCCTCGCTCGGCGAGGTCGTCCTGGTCGACCTGCCTGGCGCGGTCAGCCTCGACCCGCTCTCGCCGGACGAGGAGCTCACCCGCGAGCTGCTCGTCGAGCAGCCGGCCGAGGAGCGCCCCGACCTCGTCGTCGTAGTGATGTCGGCGGTGCACCTCGCCCGTGGGATCTACCTGCTGCGCCAGGTGCGCGAGCTCGGCGTCCGCACCCTCGTCGCCGTCTCGATGCTCGACGTCGCCCACCGCCGCGGCATCCACGTCGACCTCGAGGCGCTGTCGCGTGCGACCGGCAGTCCTGTCGTCGGCGTCGACCCCCGCCGCCGCCACGGCCACGACGACCTCACCGACGCGGTCGCCACGACCCTCGCCGACCCGGTGCCGGAGGCCGACACCAGCGCTGCCGCGGACGGGACGACGGACGACCTCGCGGCCGCGGAGGCGCGGTTCGCCTGGGTCTCCGACGTCGTCGCCGAGGCGACCACGCGCAGCGAGGCGCGCGTGTCCTGGTCGGACCGGCTCGACCGCGCGACCACCGCGCCGGTGCTCGGACCGCTCCTCTTCCTCGGAGTCTTGTGGCTGCTGTTCCAGGCGACGACGACCCTCGCGGCGCCGTTGCAGCAGGCGCTCGACGCGTTCTTCACCGGTCCGGTGAGCTCGTTCGCGACGTCGGTGCTGACGGCGCTGCACCTCGAAGACACGTGGGTCGAGGGGTTCGTCGTCAGCGGGCTCATCGCCGGCGTCGGCATGCTGCTCACGTTCGTGCCGCTGATGGCCGTGATGTTCGCGTTCCTCTCGCTGCTCGAGGACTCCGGCTACCTCGCGCGCGCTGCCGTCGTCACCGACCGCGTGATGCGCTCCATCGGCCTCCCCGGCCGCGCCTTCCTCCCCCTGGTCGTCGGGTTCGGCTGCAACGTCCCGGCCATCAGCGGCACGCGCGTGCTGCCCGACGCTCGCCACCGGCTCCTCACCGCGCTGCTCGTCCCGTTCACGTCGTACAGCGCGCGCCTCACCGTCTATGTCCTCCTCGCGACCACGTTCTTCGGCGAGCGCGCCGGCACCGTCGTCTTCGCGATGTACCTGGTGTCGATCCTCCTGGTCGTGCTCGTCGGGCTGCTGCTGCGCGGCACCCTCATCCGCTCGCTCGGCAACGACCCGCTGGTGCTCGACCTGCCGCCCTACCAGCTCCCCATGCCGCGCCTCGTGGCGACGAGCACCTGGCGACGGCTGCGCGGCTTCCTGCGGACGGCGAGCGGCATCATCGTCGCGACCGTCGTGGTGGTCTGGGCGCTCAGCGCCATCCCCACCCCCGGCAGGGCCGGCAGCTTCGGCGACGTCCCCGTGCAGGACAGCGTGTATGCGACCACGGCGTCCGCCATCGCGCCGGTGTTCGACCCCGCGGGCTTCGGCAGCTGGGAGTCGACGAGCGCGCTCATGGTGGGCTTCGTGGCGAAGGAGGCCGTGATCTCCTCCTGGGCGCAGACGTTCGCGACGGCCGAGCCCGAGGCGGCCGACCAGCCCGGCGCCCTCGGCGACGCGCTCGAGGCCAGCTTCGCCGCGTCGTCCGGCGGCGAGACGATCCCCGCGGTGCTCGCCTTCCTGGTGTTCCTGCTCGCCTACACGCCCTGCGTCGCGACGCTGGCCGCGCAGCGTCGCGAGATCGGTCTGCGCTGGACGCTCACCGGGGTCGCCGTGCAACTGGTCGTGGCGTGGTGCCTCGCCGTCGCGGTGTTCCAGATCGGGAGCGCGCTCTCATGAGGACGTCGCTGCGCACGGTGCTCGACGCGTTCGTCGACGGCGCGCGCACGGTCGACGACCTGGCCGACCGGACGGGCCTGGACCCCGACCTCGTGCGCGTGGCCCTCGACCAGCTCGTGGCGCTCCGGCTCGTCGACTCCGCGCCGCTGGCGGGCGCGTGCCCGGACGACGCCTGCGGAGGCTGCGCCGTGTCCGCCTGCACCACTCGCGGCGCACCGGTCGCGCTCACGCTGTCGCGACCGCCCGGGCAGCGCTGACCGGACCGAGGGGTGGACGGGCCGGGCGATGCGGTCGGGGGCGTCCGCCGACCCGTCCACCTGCTCTCGCAGTCGCAGCGCGCGCTCCGAGCACTTCCTGGTCAGACCTGTTCGGCTGCGAGGAGTCCCGCCCGACCGGAGGCGCAGTCGTCCTCGGCGGAGAGCTCGCTCACGACTGCACCTCCGTCGGGTCGGCGACGCCGCGGTCGTCCTCGACAGCCTTCTTGAACGCCTACAGGAAGTCGCCGGCCGCGTGCTGCGGCATGCCGGCGAGGACCGCCACGCGCTCGACGACGCCGTGCGGCAGCACCTCGAAGCGCAGCCGCACCGCGGTCGACCCGTCGCCGAACGGTCGGAAGCTGACGCGGCCCGACACCTCCGGACCGCGCGTCGTCGACCACACGATGTCGCGGGCGGTCCGCCCGACGACGCGTACGACTAGGTCGAGGCGCCGACCGGCTGCCACGGGTACCGACCACTGCGACGTCAGGCGGCTGAGCGGCGACACGACGACGCCGCCCAGCCGACCTGCCAGCGTGGGGAGGGCGGACCAGCGCTCGGCGACGACCTCGGGCGGCTGTCCGACGACGACCTCGGTCTCGCAGATGGTCACGGGCCACCCGGCCGGCGGTAGGTATCCATGCGTTGCTCCTCAGGTTGGGCCGGGATCGCGCCCGTTCTCCGACAGCACCGCGCTACCCGCCGCCGGATGCCCGAAACTGCTGGGAGCGCTGCGATCCCGGGCGCACGACGCCGTCCCGCACCGGTCGGGAGCAGTGCCGTCAGCTGCCGTCGGGGACGACGCCGAGCAGAGCCTCGGCCTCGAGGACCGTCGTCGTGCAGCGCAGGACGACGTCGAGCTGGGTGATGGACAGGACGCGCTGCACGATGCCGGCGGCGCCGGCCAGGACCACTGCGGTGCCGACCGTCTCGTGCAGCCGCGCCGACCGCACCAGCCGGCCCAACGCCACGGAGTCGACGAACGTGACCTCGGCGAGGTCGATGACGAGGTGCGTGGTGGCGGGCACCTCGCGCAGCATCCGGTCGAGCTCGTCCACCGTCGCGATGTCCAGCTCGCCGCGGGGGTGGATCACCCGCACCTCCCGCACGGATCTCCCGTCGGACCGCGCACCCGGTTCCCACGCCACCGATGTCACACCGTTCCGGTGCGGAGGTCGAGCCGCCGGGCCGCGGCGCCGAGGGATACGTCGCGCATCGTGCGGTCGGCCGACATCTGCCAGGCTCCTTCCGATCGACGGATGCCTCGACTACCCGTGCGGCTCAAGGCGAAACCTGATCCGGTGAGGGCACCGGCCCGGACGAGGAGTCGCCGTCGGGCGGCTCCTCGGTCTCCTCGGCAGCGTCCTGCCCGGCGAGCAGGCGCCGGTAGACCGCGACGAGGTCGCGCCCCACGCGCTCGGGCGAGTACCGGCTGAGCGCGCGGTCGGCGCCCGCCATGCCGAACGCCTCGAGCCGGAACGGGTCGGCGACGATCGAGCGCACGGCGCGCGCGAGCGACAACGGGTCCGCGGTGGGCACGTGCAGACCCGTGACCCCGTGGACGACGAGGTCCTCGAGCTGGTCGACGGGCGTCGCGACGACGGGCACGCCGCAGGCCATCGCGTCGAGCGCGAGCCGCGGCGGCACACCGCCGCTCGGCACGGTGACGGCAGCATGCGCGGACCGGATCCACCAGGCCCGCTCGGCCTCGTCGCGCGGATGCACGGCGAGGAACCGGGCCCCGAGACCGCGACGGCGCGCCTCGCGCCGCAGGGTCGGGCCGCGCTGCTCGGCGATGACGACCACCTCGACGGCCTCCCAGGCCGCGACCGCCGACAGGAGGGTCGGGATGCCGTCGGCCGGACCGGTCGACTCTGCGACGATGCGGAAGCGCTCGGTGTTGCGCGCGGCCGGGCCGCGGCGCCTGAAGGTCTCGGCGTCGGCCGCCACCGGTACGACGAACAGCCGGTACCACGGCACACCGAGGGCGTGCGCCGCCTCGCGCTGCTGGCTGGTGCGGACGACGACGGCATCGGCCTCGACCAACGTCCGCAGCTGGTCCGCGGTGGGCTCCGAGACCAGACGCGGCGGGGTGAGGACCCAGGGCGTCCGACCGCTGCGCGTCCGGCGGCCCGGCGTCCAGCCGACGGCGTGCACCACCTGGCCGTCGTCGCGCAGCGCCACAGCGCCCACGGACTCCTGCTGCCGCAGCAGCGCGACCACGTCGCTGTGCTCGTCCGCACGCCCCGTGCGGACCTCGACCTCGACCGGGGGCAGCGCCATCAGTCCGTCCGGCGGTCGTGGGAACGGATGCCGACAGGCACGACGTCGTCGGTGCGGTCGAAGCAGGCCCACACGACCTTCCCGTGAGCGGTCGGGTGCCAGCCCCATGCGTCGGCCACCGCTGCCGTGATGACCAGGCCGCGCCCGCGCTCGGACGTCTGCTCCCGCCGCTCCAGCATGTGCGGCAGGCGGTCCTCGACCTCGATGCGCAGGGCACCGGCGATGCCGGTGACGCGCACGGCGACGACGCCGCCGGCGTGCTCGACGCCGTTGGACACCAGCTCGCTGGCGGCGAGGACGATGTCGTCGGCCCGGTGGCTGCCGGCGAACCCGCGCAGCAGCGGACGCAGCTCGCTGCGCCAGCGACCCGGGCGCGACGCGATGCGGCGGTCCTCGAACGAGAACCACTCGACCGGCGCCAGGACGGGTGCTGCCGTCACGTCGGTGCACCTCCCGGCCGGGGCGAGCAGAGCGTCGTCGGCGTCATGCCGACCTCCGCAGCCCGGACAGGACGGCGTAGCTCTCGAGCAGCGCCTCCGTCGTCACCGAGGCCGCGAGGTCGTCGCGCACATGACGCCGTGCCGCGAGCGAGATCTCGTCGCGCATCTGCGCGTCGGCGCTGAGGATCGAGAGGCGCAGCGCGAGCTGGTGCGGCTCGGCGACCGGCACGCGCAATCCCGTGCAGCCGTTCACGACGAGCCCGTCGGCGTCGGGGAGATCCGAGACGACGACCGCAGTGGTCAGGCTCATCGCGGCGACGATCGGTCCGAGCTCGAGGCGGGCGTGCGGCACGTGCACGAGGACGTCGGCGGACTCCACGGCGCGCAGCGCGTCGAGCCGGTCGGCGACGGGGTGCCACTGCACGCGCTCCTCGACGTGCAGCTGGCGCGCGAGCAGGACGAGACGACGACGTGCCGCCTGGTCCTCGGCGGAGCCGAGGATGGTGAGGGATGCACCGGGGAGACGCGACAGCGCGCGCACGACGTCGGCCGTGCCGCCTCGGTCGTCCATCACGGTCAGCAGCGACGAGGCGCGCACGCGTACGCCGTCGAGCGGGCCGCGGATCACGCTCGACGTGAGGCGCTCGGGCACCAGCCGGATCCTCGAGCGCACGGCACCCTCGCGCACCAGCGCGTCGCCCACGGCCGCGGTGGGGACGAGCAGCAACGACGCGCTGCGCGGGAACCAGGGGTCGGCGTCGGCTGCCGTGCCGGCGTCGGCCTCGTCGTACGACCAGACCCACGGGCGACGACCGACGACCTGCTCGACGAGCCGGCCGGCGCGCTCGCCGACCACGTGCAGCGCGTCGTGCTCGCCGGACTCGAGGGCGCGGGCGAGGCCGATCGACGCCGCCTCGGTGCTCGACGTGCGCACGCCAGGACGGTCCATCGCGTAGCGCTCGCCGAGGAAGAGGCTCAGCTCGCGCACCTCGTGCCCGACGCCCGCGAGCTCGTCCGCGAGCTCGCCGCCGGGACGGCGGAAGGCCGAGCGCACCGACGGACGATCCGGGTCGTCCTCGACCTGCACCAGAACGATCCGCACTCAGACCACCTCCCGACCTGTGGACCCCCGGGGTCCTGACGTGGGCGCCGGGTCGCACCGGCGAAGGACCGGCGGGAGAGCGCTGCGCGCGGCGGGCTGCTCGTGGCTGCGCAGCCGCGCGACGCGGAGTCGGCGGCCGGCGGACCAGCCCCGGGGCTCACGCACCCGACCGGGGGCGCTGAGCCTGGTCACCGCGCGCCTGCGCTTCGGCGCGTGGGGGCGCTCGTCCCCCGGAGGGGGGACGGGGGGTGCAGGGCGCTGCGCACGGATCGCTCCTTCGGGGAGTCGGGGCGCGGGACGTCGTAGGAGGCCGTCGTTACCCGTGGACGCGGTTGCGAAACGCCGTTCGAGCGACGGATCCGCCGGCCGCCGCGCGCCACCGCGACGGGGCGGTCGCGCGACCCGGCGGGCGGGCGCGCTCCCAGCCCACGGCCCCGCGCCGGTCGCGCCGGTCGGCGGCCGCCGCTCGACGTTTGGCCCTCGGGCGGACGGGAAGGCGCGGGTCTCCTTCGACGCTCAGGAGCCGCCAGTGATCATCCTCGGGATCGTCCTCGTGGTCATCGGGCTCATCGCCCACCTCGGGATCCTCACCACCGTCGGCGTGGTCCTCGTCGTGGTCGGAGCCGTGCTCGCGGTGCTGGGTGGTACCGGCCGCGCGGTGGGCGGCCGGAGCCACTGGT
>JBGAJT010000140.1:0-8757 GCA_044224785.1 Candidatus Nanopelagicales bacterium
GCGGGACGAAGCTGCTCACTGCGCTGGTGATCGTGTCGCTCGTCGAGCAGGGCCGGCTCGCGCTCACGACCACAGCGCGCGAGGTGCTCGGCGACGACCTGCCGCTCATCGACGACGACGTCACCGTCGAGCAGCTGCTCTGCCACCGCTCGGGCATCGGCGACTACCTCGACGAGTCGCTGTACGCCGACATCGCCGACTTCGAGCTGCCCGTCCCGGCGCAGCGGCTGTCGACCACGGCGGCGTACCTCGAGGTGCTCGACGGCCACCCGATGGCGAGCGCGCCGGGGGAGCGGTTCGAGTACAACAACGGCGCGTACGTCGTGCTGGCGGTGATCGCCGAGCGCGTCAGCGGGGAGGCGTTCTACTCCCTCGTCGACCGCCTCGTGTGCTCGCCGGCGGGGATGGTGTCGACCTCGTTCCTGCGGTCCGACGAGCTCCCCGGAGGCGTTGCTCTCGGCTACCTCGACCACGACGGCCTGCGCACCAACGTCTTCCACCTGCCCGTGCGCGGCAGCGGCGACGGCGGCGTCTACACCACCGCGCCCGACGTCTCGCGGCT
This sequence comes from Candidatus Nanopelagicales bacterium, assembly GCA_044224785.1. Taxonomy (GTDB): domain Bacteria; phylum Actinomycetota; class Actinomycetes; order S36-B12; family CAIYMF01; genus Longivirga. Next base: position 563 of record JBGAJT010000140.1, read on the forward strand.
GTGGCGGTCGTTCCTCGACGGCCGCATCGTCGCGCCGTCGTCGGTCGACCTCATGCTGACGCCGCGTCGTCGGGATCCCGACGCCGACCTCGACTACGGCCGCGGTGTCTGGCGGCACCACGACGGCGTGCTGGAGATCCACGGCTACGACGTCGGCGTGTCCTTCCGCAGCCTGCACCACCGGGCCACGCGCACCACCTGCACCGCCCTGGCCAACACCGGCGACGGCGTCGGCGTCCTCGACGACCTCCTCGACGCCTGGGTCCGCACCTGACCTGCATCGTGAGCTGGAACGCGTCGTGGAGAGCGCGTTCCTGCGCACGATGGCGGAGCAGCGGGACGGGTCAGACGACCTGGATCTCGATGGTGGAGCCGTACGGCACCTTCTTACCGGCGTCGATGGACTGCGCGACGACGCGCCCGAACGGCGTGAAGCCGATCGGGTAGGTGACGGTCACGTTGAAGCCGGCCTTGCGCAGGGCGGCGCGGGCCTCGGCCTCGGGGACGCGGTAGACGTCGGGGACGAGGACGAGCGGCGGGCCCTTGCTCACGACGAGCGCGATCGGCGTGCCCTTGGGGACCGCGGTGCCGGCCTTCGGGTTCGACGAGATGACCGAGCCCTTGGCGATCGTCTTGCTGTAGTCCTCGGTCGTCGTCGGCTTGAGGCCGAGCTTGGTGAGCGTCGCGGTCGCCGTGGCGGCCGGCGTACCGACGACGGTCGGGATCTTGACCGGTGCCGGGCCCTTGCTGATCACGAGGTCGACGGGCTGGCCGCGCTTGAGCAGCGAGGCGGGCTTCGGGTCGGTGGTGACGACCATGCCGACGGGGATCTTCTCGTCGTAGGCCTGGGTCTGGCCACCCACGGTGAGGTTCGCGTCGGTGAGGGCGGTCGTCGCGTCGTCGACGGTGGCGCCCGCGACCTGGGGCACGGCGTAGCGCTCGGGGCCCTGCGACACCACTGCGGAGATGGTCGAGCCCTCGCGGGCGTCGGCACCGCCGGCGGGGTCGGTCGAGATGATGAGGCCCTTCTTCACCGTCTCGCTGAACCCGGTCTGGCTGGAGTCGAGGGTGAAGCCGACGGCGGTGAGCTTGGCGTTCGCGGCGTCGACGTCGAGGCCGACGACGGTGGGGACCGGCACCTGCTTGAGGCCGTAGGACCAGCCCAGCCAGCCGAGCAGCCCGCCGAGGGCGATCACGGCGACGAGCACGAGCCAGCCGCGACGGCGCTTGCGCGGCGCCTTCACCGCGCTGGCGGGACGCGGCGCGGTGCCCTTCGGCGCGGTGCTGACCGGACCGGTGGCGGCCGACGCCGCCAGCGGGACGACCAGTGTCGCGGCCTGGTCCTCGACGACGCCGAACGGGCGCGGCGAGGGCAGCGAGGAGCGCGCAGCGCGGACGGCCTCGAGGAACTCGGCGGCGTCGGGGAAGCGGTCGTCGGCGTCGCGGGCGGTGGCGCGGACCACGAGCGCGTCGATGCCCGGGGGCACGTCGCCGCGGAGATCGCGCGGGCGAGGCCGAAGTCGAGGACCTTGACGCGGCCGTCGTCGGTGAGCAGGACGTTCTCGGGCTTGATGTCGCGGTGCACGAAGCCGGCGCGGTGCGCGGCCTCGAGCGCCTGCAGGACCGGGTCGAGGATGGTGAGCGCCTGCTCGGCGGTGAGCCGGCCGCGCTCGCGCAGCACGTCGCGCACCGTGCGGCCGGGGACGTACTCCATGACGAGGTAGACGACGCCGTCGTCCTCGCCCTGGTCGTAGACGGCGACGACGTGCGGGTCGGAGAGGCGGGCAGCGGACTTGGCCTCGCGCACGAAGCGCGATACGAACGCGGCGTCCTCGGCGAGGCCCGGGTGCATGATCTTGAGGGCGACGGTGCGGTCGAGCCGCAGGTCGGTGGCCTCGTAGACGGTGGCCATCCCGCCGCGGGCGAGGCGCTGCTCCACCCGGTAGCGCCCGTCGACCACGCGACCCACGAGCGGGTCGGCGACCTGGGTGCCGGCAGACGTCTCCACGATCGACGAGTCTACGTTCGACACGCCGGAGGTCCCGGCAGGCGAGCCCCTGCGCGGCGGCGCGTCGGGCGGGAGGCCGCACCTGCGGGCAGGATGGGCGGGTGGCCCACGCACGCGCCGAGATCGCGCTCACGCCCGACGAGGTCGGGGCGCTCCTCGCCGACGCCCGCACGATGGTCCTGGTCACCAACGGCCCGGACGGCGTCCCGGACCCCGTCCCGATGTGGTTCGTGCTCCGCGACGGCGTCGTCCACATGCGCACCTACGCGAAGAGCCAGAAGGTGCTCAACCTCGAGCGCGACCCCCGGTTCGCGGCTCTGGTGGAGACCGGCGACCGGTACGTCGAGCTCCGGGGCGTCCAGCTCTCGGGCACCGTCGCCCTCCTCGACGACGTGGACCTCGTCTGCGACGTGTTCGCGGCGCTCATGGTCAAGTACGAGGGGCTCGACCCCGCGCACGCCGACTCCGTGCGCACGGCGTACCGCGACCGGGCGCCCAAGCAGCGGGTGCTGCGGCTCGACGTCACGCGCACGGTGTCGTGGGACCACGCGAAGATCGCGGCCGCGTCCGGGGGCACGGAGTGAGCCGGTTCGCCTACGTCGGCGTGCTCGTGTTCGTGCTGCTCGGGTCGGGGTGGCTCGAGATCGCGCTGCGCACGCGGGTCTACTCACGATGGCGGCGGCTGCTGCTCGCCCTCGCGCCGGTGGTCGTCGTGTTCTGCCTGTGGGACCTCTACGCGATCGCCTCGGGCCACTGGACGTTCGACCCCGACCGCACGACCGGTGTCGTGTTCCCCGGCGGGCTGCCGCTCGACGAGGTGCTGTTCTTCGTCGTCGTGCCGATCGCGTCGATCCTCACCCTCGAGGCGGTGCGGTCGGTGAAGCGCTGGGAGGTCGGCGACGAGCCGGCCGGCACCGTGGTCGACGGCGTGCGCGTGGGCGACGAGGGCGTCGCATGACGTACACGCAGCTGGCCGTCCTCGGAGTCGTGGTCGTCGTGCTCCTCGACCTCGTCGTCGTACGCACGCGCCTGCTGCGGCGCCGCGCGTTCTGGACGGCGTACGCGATCATCGTCTTCTTCCAGCTCGTCACGAACGCGACGCTCACCGGACTGCGCATCGTGCGCTACGACGACGCCGCGATCGTGGGCTCGTCGACGCCGGTCGACGGACCGCCGCCGTTCCTCGGCGACGGCCGGATCGCCTACGCGCCGTTCGAGGATCTGCTGTTCGGGTTCGCGCTGGTGGTGCTCACGCTGGTGCTCTGGGTCTGGCTCGGACGCCGCGGTGTCGAGCGCACGCCGTACGCCGGACCACCGCGCGTCACCTGGCCCGGCTCGGCCGACCGTCGCGGCTGAGGGCTCAGGCGACGGTGATGCGCACGATCGGACGGGCGTCGTCGTACGCCGTGCCCGCGACGTAGCGGCGCACGGCCCTGCGCGCGGCCGCGCACTCCTCCTCGAGCTGCTGCAGCGCCGCGCGCGAGGTGCTCGGCGCCGAACATCACGGCGCTCGCGGAGAGGTCGCGCAGGGTCTGGCGCAGGGCCGCGGCCTCGTGCCGGCTCCACGCGTCGTCGATGTCGATGCGCAGCGACTCGACCGAGTCGCAGAACGTCGACAGCATCGACGCGATCGCGACCGGGTCGTCGAGGTCCTCGGCGAGCGCGACGAGGGGAGCGGGGTTGAGCACGAGCAGGGACATCGAGGTCCTTCGGTGAGGTGCGTGACTTCTGCCCACCCCGTCGTCCGACGGTAAGGCCGTCGCGACCGCGCGACGCCTCGTGCCCACGCTCGTTGTGTAAGACCTGAGCGACTCCGTCCCCTTCGAGGAGCCGCACGGAATCTCAGGCGATGCCGCGCGCCGTCCAGGCGGTGGCGGAGGTGCTGAAGGGTCCGTCGGGCATCCTCGCCCGGCAGGACTCGCGGATCTCGGCGCGGCCCTGCGCGTCGAGCCCGGCGACGTACGCGCCGGCGGGCCCTACGCCGAGGGTGTAGGGCTCCCACCAGTCGTCGAACCCGATGTGCGCGATCGTGACGGTGACCGAGCCGGCCGCGACGTCGTCGAGCCCGCTGCGGGCGAACAGCTCGGCGAGATGGCCCTCACGCGCGCCGTTGAGCCGCGACTCGTCGACCGCGGCCGGGTCGATCGTGCGCACCGCGGACCAGAAGTCGGCCAGCGGTCCGGTCGCGCCGTCCCACACGCACGCCGCGACGACGCCTCCGGGACGCGCGGTGCGGGCCATCTCGGCGATGCCCCGCACGGGGTCGGCCATGAAGTGCACGACGAGCTGGGCCAGGACCGCGTCGTACTGGTCGTCGGGGAAGGGCAGATCCTCGGCCGGTGCGATGCGCACGTCCAGGCCCGGGAAGCGCTCGGCCAGCCCGGTGACGAGGGGTTCGGACGGGTCCGCGGCAGACACGCTGCCGACGCCGAGCCGGTCGACGAGGACGCCGGTGAGCGCACCCGAACCGCAGCCGACGTCGAGCGCGCGGCCGGCCGCGGGTGCGGCGACGGCGTCGAGGAACAGCGGGGCGAGCGGCCAGGAGTACCGCCCCATGAAGCGCCCGTAGGCGTCGGGGCTCACCTCGAACATGGGCGCATCCTCGCGCGGCGGCCGTGCCGGCACCAGGGATCCGCGGCGGGCGGCGGCGATGTCACCACCAGTACGGCGCCTGCGGGACGTAGGGCTCCTCGAGACGACGTACCTCGTCGTCCGTGAGCTCGAGTTCGAGGGCGGCCACCGCGTCGTCGAGGTGGTGAGCCTTCGTCGCGCCGACGACGGCCGACGCGACGGCGGGCCTGCGGAGCACCCACGCGAGCGCCACCTGAGCCATCGGCACGCCGCGCTCGCGCGCGACGAGCTCGGTCGCCTCGACCACCGGTCGGTCCTGCTCGGTGTCGAACGTGCGCGCCACCTCGTCCACGGCAGCGCGGGCCGTCTGCTCGCCCCACGGACGGGTCAGGCGGCCCTTCGCCTGCGGCGAGTAGGGCACCACGCTCACGCCCATGTCGGCGCACATCGGCAGCATCTCGCGCTCCTCCTCGCGCTTGAGGAGGTTGTACTGGTCCTGCATGGCCGAGAACGCGGTCCAGCCGTTGACGGCGGCGGCGGTCTGCAGCTTGGCGAACTGCCAGGCCCACATCGACGAGGCCCCGAGATGGCGGACCTTGCCCGCGACCACGAGATCGTGCAGCGCCTCCATGGTCTCCTCGACCGCGACCGTGTCGTCGAAACGATGGATGTAGTACACGTCGATGTGCTCCGTACCGAGGCGTCGCAGCGACGCGTCGCACTGCTCGTGGATGGCTGCGCGCGACAGACCGCCACCGGTCGGACCGTCGTGCATCCGGCCCCACACCTTGGTGGCGAGCACGATGTCGTCCCGGCGCGAGAACCGCATCACCGCCCGTCCGACGTACTCCTCGGACGTCCCGGACTGGTAGACGTTCGCCGTGTCCCAGAAGGTGATGCCGCGCTCGACTGCCGCCCGGAAGAACGGTGCCGCGGCTTCTTCGTCGAGCGTCCACCGGTGCAGACCGGAGGCCGGGTCGCCGTAGCTCATGCAGCCCAAGGCGATGCGGCTGACCATCAGATCCGTGCGGCCGAGCCGGACCAGCTCCATGCCGCCAGGCTACGACGAGAGCAGGCCGCTGATACGGCCGACGAGCGCATCGAGGTCGACGGGGACGTCGGTGCTCACCCGCACGACCGGACCGAGGGCCAGCGGCTCGGCGGTCGCGAGGATGTCGGGCAGGTCGTCGACGAGGGCGTCGTCGAAGTGGCCGGGATGGCGGCGCCTCGCGGCGTAGCGGTGCTGCGACTCCTCGGGCGGGCAGCCGCACCAGACCTCGACGGCGCGCCCCAGCTCGACCGAGCCGCGCGCGAGGCCGGCTCGGACGACGTCGCGCAGCGACGGCGCGAGCCACGACTCGATCACCGCGCCGTCGGGGCAGCCGGCGAGCAGCGTCCACAGCACCTCGCCGCTGGCGGCCCCGATCCGTCGCGACTCCGCGCGGTCGGCGTACCCGAGGGTGTCGAGGAGCGTCTCCTTCACGGCGTCCTTGGCCAGCAGCGGTACGCCGAGCTCCCGGGCGAGCGGCGCGGCCAGCGTCGACTTCCCGGACCCCGGCGGCCCGTTCACGATCACGACCCAGCGAGAGCTCACGCGCGGGAGCGGCGTCGCTTCGGCGCCGGCTCGACGGTGCGGCGGACGACCCAGCGGTGCTTCCCGATCTTGCGGTCGCGCTCGAAGCCCGCCGATTCGAACGTCGAGAGGGCTCCGAGGAACAGGAAGCCTGCCGACACGTCGCCGGCCGGTTCCGGGTAGCCCTCGACGACGCCGCCGCCCAGGCCCGCGATCTGCTCGAGCGCGCCCGTCAGCCCCGCGGTCGCGACCCCCTGGCGGCGGTGGCCCTTGCCGACGAAGTGGCAGCCGATCCGCCAGTCCGGAAGCTCGGTGAGCCCTTTCTCGTACTCGGGCCGGTTCTTGATCTTCACGATCTCCTGGGGGCTGCCGAACTGCACCCAGCCGACGGCCTCCTCGCCGTCGAGGACGAGCGCCGCGTGCGTGGTGCCGGCGCGCACCCGGGCGAGCTTGCGGTCGTGGTTCAGCTGGGCCGAGCCGACCGGCCCCTCCTCGTGGAAGCCGATGCACCAGCAGCCGCCGAAGACGCCGTTGTTGGCCTCGACGAGAGCGGCGAACAGCGGCCAGGTCGACTCGTCGAGCGCCACGGTGCGCAGCGCGTGCTCGGTCATGCGCTCACGCTAGCCGGGGATCCTCGCGACGTGGAGCGACGGCGTGCGCCGCCACGACGTGGGGTCGCATCAGGGACGGCGTCACCAGTGGGCGGCGGGGGAGTGCAGGCCGCGCGGGTGGCCCTCGCCGTGGCGCCGACGCGCCGCGCGCGCCTCGCGCCAGGCGGGCAGTGCGACGGCCAGCCGGCGCGACATCGGGACGGTCGCGCGCTTCGCGAACACGTCGTAGTCGATGGCCTCGACCTCGTCGACGATGCCGCAGTAGAGGACGCGGGCGGCCTCGATGCACGGCTGCGACGACGGGTGCAGCATCGCGATGCCGGCGCGCGACTCCTCCTCGAGTCGGCGCACGCGCGCGATCTGGAACTCCAGGGCGGCGCGGATCTGCGGCGTCAGCGTGCGCTTCTCGAGGTCGGCGCGCGTGACGCCGAACTGCGCGAGCTCGTCGAGCGGGAGGTAGACGCGGCCACGGTCGAGGTCCTCGCCGACGTCGCGCACGAAGTTGGCGAGCTGGAAGGCGACGCCGAGGTCCTTCGCGCGCTCGTAGGCCTCGGGCGCGGTCGGCTCGAGGATCGGCACCATCTGCAGGCCGATGACGGCGGCCGAGCCGTAGACGTACTCGTAGAGGTCGTCGTACGTCGCGTAGACCGTGACCGTCAGGTCCATGGTCATGGAGTGCAGGAACGCCTCGAAGTGCTCGACCGGGATGTCCCAGCGCTGCACCGTGTCGATGACCGCGCGGCAGACCTCGTCGTCGCTGGAGCCGCGGCGCAGGTCGGCGAAGAACTGCTCGCCCCACGTGCGGAGAAGGTCGGCCTTCTCCTGCTCGGTCAGGGTCGAGGCGAGGTCGTCGACGATCTCGTCGGCGTAGCGCGCGAAGCCGTAGAGGGCGTGCACGTAGGGGCGCTTGGCCGGCGGCAGCAGCAGGGTCGCGAGGTAGTAGGTCTTGCCGTGCTGGGCGTTGAGTTCGCGGCAGCGCTCGTAGGACGCCCGCAGCGCCGGGTCGACGATCCCCGCGGCGTCGAGGTCGCGTCGGCTCATGCGGCGATCCTCGCACCGGAGGCGAGCGTGCGCCTCCGGGGTGTGCTTTCATGCCGCCGTGGGACCTACGACGCCGTCGGTGCGACGCCTGCTCGCCGCGCTGGTCGTGCCGCTCGTGGCGCTCGTCCTCGCCGCGTGCGGAGCGAGCGGCTCGGGAACCGCGGCGTCGAGCGCGACGGCACCCTCCAGCCCGCGGCCGTCGGTCTCGGGGCACACGTCTCAGCCCAAGCCGGCCGTGAGCCCGGCCGACGCCGGCCGCCTCGCCCCCGCGCAGCCCACGACCGACCTGCGCACGATGACCGTCGCGATGCTGCCCAAGCAGGGCATCGACACGCTGCGGCTCATCGCCGAGGGCGGGCCCTACCCCTACAGCAAGGACGGCGTCACGTTC
>JBGAJT010000141.1:0-8597 GCA_044224785.1 Candidatus Nanopelagicales bacterium
GGAGGCAGCGTGAGCACCGTCGACCCGCAGGCGTTCCTGTCCACGGCGAAGCAGTCCGGTGTCGTGGTCGTCGACGTGCGGACGCCCTCGGAGTACGCCGCCGGCCACGTCGACGGTGCGGTCAACATCGACGTCGAGGGCGCCACGTTCGACGCCGAGATCGCGAAGCTCGACAAGAACGCGACGTACGCCGTCTACTGCCACAGCGGTCGCCGCTCGGGTCTCGCGACCGACGCGATGGCCAAGGCCGGCTTCACGCACGTCTACAACCTGCAGGGCGGCATCGGCGACCTGCAGGCCGCCGGTGCGTCGATCGTCAGCTAGCGGGTGCTGAAGCCGCCGTCGACGACGAGCTCGGTGCCGGTCATGAAGCTGGCGTCGTCGCTCACGAGGAACGCCACGGCGGCGGCGAGCTCGACCGGGTTCGCCCGGCGGCCCATCGGCGTCTCCGGGATGACCCCGCCCTCGCGCTCGTGCTCGTTGAGCGGCGTGCTGACGCCGCCGGGCACGAGCGCATTGACGCGGATGCCGTCGCCGACCAGCTCGAGTGCCGCGGTGCGCGTGAGGCCGAGCAGCCCCGACTTGCTCGCCGCGTAGGCGGCGTTGCCCACCGCGCCCGACGGTCCGAAGATCGACGAGGTGTTGACGACGGCCGCGCACGACGAGCGGCGCAGCAGCGGGATCATCGTGCGCAGACCGAGGAACGCACCGGTGAGGTTGATCGCGATGAGCCGGTTCCAGGCCTCGAGCGTCTCGTCGACGATCTCGGCGAGGTGGATGACGCCGGCGTTGTTCACGAGGATGTCGAGCCGGCCGAACCGCGCGTCGACCACGTCGCGCACCTGCTCCCACGACGCCGGGTCGGCGACGTCGAGGTGCACGTACGTCACGTCGTAGCCCTCGCCCACCAGCCGGTCCTGCGTCCCGGCACCGAGGTCGTCGAGCACGTCGCCGATCACGACCACCGCGCCCTCCGACGCGAGCCGCTCGGCGTGCGCCGCGCCCTGGCCGCGCGCTCCGCCGGAGATCAGCGCGACGCGGCCCGCGAGCCGCTCGGAGATCGGCGCCGCCATCAGAGCGCGTCCAGCAGCGCGTCGCTCTGCGCCATCTGCTCGTTCCAGATCGCCCGCACGATGTCCACGCGCAGCTCGGGTTCCTGCACCTGCGCGAACTGCGACGTGAGCGCGAGCCTCTCCGGCCCGGCCTTCTCGTGCGCGGCGATCATCCGGACGACGCGCTTGGCCTGCTCCCCGTAGACCGGGATCTGCGGGCCGCGCGGCGCGATGAGCCCGATGAAGTAGAGCTTCTCCGCACCCTCGGGCAGGATCCCGCCGGCGTAGCGGACCGGGACGCCCTCGCGCCAGGTGATCACGTCGTCGGAGAGGAACGGCAGCGCGACGTCGAAACCGGTGGCCCAGACGATGGCGTCGTACTCGCCCGACGTCCCGTCGGAGAAGTGGACCGTGCGCCCGTCGAACGACTCGATGCCGGCGCGGACGGCGATGCGGCCGTGGTGTATCCAGTACAGGAGCAGGTCGTTCACCGTGACGGGTCCGTCGGCGAGCGTCGTCGCCTCGGCGGCGGGCAGGCCCGGGTAGCTGCTGTTGTCGCCGAGCGCGACCTTGGCGAGCATCCGGCTCGTCACGTCGATCTCGTCCGGGGCGAGGCCCTGCAGCATCGGCACCTCGGCGCGCGGGACGCCGAAGTAGGTCTTGGCCTGGAACAGCACGCCCTTGCGGACCACGATGTCGACGTCGCGGCGGTGCTGGGCGATGTCGACCGCGATGTCGCAGCCGGAGTTGCCGACACCGACGACGAGCGTGCGGCCCTCGGGCAGCTCGCCGACGTTGCGGTAGCTGCCGGAGTGCACCTGGTAGCCCGTGAAGTGCCCGGGCACCTGCGGCACGTGCTGGCTCCAGAGGTGGCCGTTGGCGACGAGCACGCCGTCGTAGACGCCCTCGTCGCCGGCGCTGCTCGTGACCCGCCAGCCCGCGGAGCCGACCGGGCCGTCGGTGGCGACCGGCTCGACCGAGCGGACCTCGACCTCGAAGCGGATCAGGTCGTAGTGCCCGTGGTGCTGCGCGTAGGACTCGATGAACGACGTGACGAGGTCGCGGCGCGGGAAGTGGGGGTAGTCGGCAGGCATCGGGAAGCCGTCGAACCCGGTCATGTCGCGGGAGGTGATCAGGTGCAGCGCGTCGTAGTCGGTGTGCCAGTGGCCGCCGACCCGGTCGGTCTTCTCGAAGCAGTCGACGTCGTGCCCCGCCTCGCGCAGCTGCTGCAGCGCAGAGATGCCCGCGGCCCCGGCGCCGATCACGCAGTAGCGCGGCATGCGCACGTCCCTCCCGCCGGCCCCGCGCCGGTCGCGACGGGTGCAGGTCCCGAGTCTGCGGACTCCGACCGCTTTCGTCCATGCCGGCATGCCGACCGCAGCCAGGCGGGCTCGACCGGCGGCGGTCCGCGGCGCGGCCCGGTGTTTGCCCGCACCCGGGCGTTCCCCCATAGTGACCGCGTGACGGAGCAGACCAGGAGCGCAGTCGTGACCGGCGCCGGCAGCGGCATGGGCGAGTCCGTCGCGCAGCGCTTCGTGGCCGAGGGATGGCGCGTGCTCGCCGTCGACCTCGACGCGTCGTCGCTGGAATCCCTGGTGGCGCAGCATGGCCCGGCCGTCGTACCCGTCGCAGTCGACGTGCGCGATCGCGAGGCTGTCGACGCCGCCATCGCGGACGCGGTGGGCGGCACCGCGCTGATGGCGGTCGTCAACGCGGCCGGCATCTACCCGACGTCGACGCTCGACGACTACACCGAGGACGTCTACCGGCGGATCTTCGACGTCAACGTGCTCGGCACCATCAACGTCACGGCCGCGTCCGTGCCGCACGTGCGCGCCCACGGCGGCGGCGGTGCCGTCGTCAACTTCGCGTCGATCGACGCCTTCGCCGTCTCGCGCGGCCAGCTGCTCTACTGCGCGTCGAAGGCTGCCGTCGTGTCGCTGACGCGGTCCCTCGCCCTCGAGCTGGCCGGCGACGGCATCAGCGTCAACGCGATCGCGCCCGGCTGGGTCGCGACGCCCGGCACGATCGCCGGCGGTCGTATCGACGAGGCGGTGAAGGCCGTCCCTCTCGGACGCGCCGCCGCTCCCGAGGAGATCGCCGACTGGGTGTGGAACCTCGCGCGCAACCCCGGCGGCTACCTGACCGGCGAGACCGTCGTGGTCAGCGGCGGGCTCGTGATGCGGTGAGGCGCAGGCGATGAGCGGGACGAGCACGAGCGACGCGATCGTCGTCGGTGCCGGCGTGATGGGCTCGGCGATCGCGCTCGAGCTCGCACGCGGCGGCCGTACCGTGATGGTGGTCGACAAGGCGTCCGGTCCCGGGTTCGGGTCGACGAGCGCGTCGAGCGCGATCATCCGCTTCACCTACAGCACCCCCGACGGAGTCGCGCTCTCCTGGGAGGCCAGCCACCGCTGGGTCGCGTGGGCCGAGCACCTCGGCGTCGACGACCACGCCGGTCTTGCGCGGTTCCACCAGGTCGGCATGGCCTTCCTCGACTCCCCCGTGATGTCGCCCGACCGCAGCACCGCTCTGCTCGCGGGCGCGGGCGTTCCCTTCGAGGTCTGGGACGCCGACGAGCTCGAGCGACGCATCGCCGGGATCGACGCCGGGTCGTGGTTCCCGCCCAAGCCCGTCGACTCGCCCGAGTTCGCCGACGACCCGGTCTCGAGGATCGGCGCCGTCTTCACCCCCGACGCGGGGTACGTCGACGACCCGCGTCTCGCGGCCGCGAACCTCGCCGAGGCAGCCGCGACAGCAGGCGCCCGGTTCGTCTACCGGCGCGAGGTCACCGCGCTCGAGCACGACGGCACCGCGTGGACGGTGCGGCTCGACGACGGCAGCGACCTGCGCGCACCTGTCGTGGTCAACGCGGCCGGCCCCTGGTCCGGCGCGCTCAACCGGATGGTGGGCGCGGACCGCGACTTCACCATCGGGCTGCGGCCGCTGCGCCAGGAGGTGCACGCCGTCCCAGCACCGCCTGTGCTGGTTGCGGGCGGCTTCCCGTCGGTGAGCGACCTCGACGTCGGCACCTATCTGCGACCCGCGCCCGGCGGTCTCATGCTCATCGGCGGCACGGAGCCCGAGTGCGACCCGATGGAGTGGCTCGACGCACCCGAGGACGCGGCACCGAACGCCACGGCAGCGCTGTTCGAGGCCCAGGTTCTGCGCGCCGCGCGGAGGTTCCCCGACCTCGAGATCCCGTTGCGCCCCAGCGGGATCGTGGGGGTCTACGACGTCAGCGACGACTGGATCCCGGTCTACGACCGCACGGCGCTGCCCGGCTTCTACGTCGCCGTGGGGACGAGCGGCAACCAGTTCAAGAACGCGCCCGTCGTGGGAGAGCTGATGGCCGCGCTCATCGACGCCTGCGAGTCGGGCCACGACCACGACAACGACTCCGTGCGCTTCGACTGCCGGGCCACCGGGCTGCAGCTCGACCTCGCGACCTTCTCGCGCAAGCGCGAGCGGCATCCCGGGTCGACCGGCACCGTCATGGGCTGAGCCGCGCGACCCACAGCTCCTCGGGCGGCCACTGCGACGACCACTCCGCGGTCGCGATGTCGTAGTACTCGTGATCGCGCGCGCCGTCCGGCGCGTAGAGCTCGTGCAGCGCCTCGACGGCGAACCCGTGCGACGTGAGCACGCGGATCCAGTCGCCGTGGGAGGGATGGTGCTCCACGCCGCCCCCGGGCCACTCGACGCGGCGCACGTCGCGCTGGCCGCGCAGCAGCCGCTCCTGCGCCGCACCCTCCTCCGCCGGCACGCACAGCGCCGACAGCAGGCTGTTGGTGAGGAAGACCAGCCGTCCACCGGGCCGCAGGACGCGCGCCGCCTCCCCGACCCACGCCTCCGGCTCGCACCACGCGGCGGCGCCGTGCTCGGAGAGGACGAGGTCGTACGCCGCCGGCCGCAGCGGGAGGTGCTCGGCATCCGCCTGCACCAGCAGGAAGACCGGACCGTAGGCCTGCTGGCACCGCTGGGCCGTCGCGAGCTGCTCCCACGAGAGGTCGAGCGAGAGGACGCGCGCACCCTGCCGGTGCAGCACGGCAGCGACGTAGCCCGTACCACCCGCGAGGTCGACGACGTCGAGGCCCGCGACGTCGCCGAGGATGCGCAGCTCGCTCTCGGGCCGGGCGAACAGGCCCCAGCCGAGCTCCGCGGACCGCCACGCGTCGTCGGCAGCCGCATCGGTGAACTGCTCGTTCACGACCGCCCAGATCGCGCGGTTGCGCTCCAGGTCGCTCCTCCACGCTCCCACGCGCGCAGGCTATCCGGGACAGGCGCAACCCTTGCCGCAGGTCCTGCCGTTCGCCGCGACACCGCAGGTAGCGTGGGACGTCGGCGGGGAGCGGAAGGAGTCGGTACGTGGTCCACGGCGATCCTGCGCCCGTCGACATGAGCGAGCGCGGCCTGGTGGCCACGACCATGCCCGACCTGTTCCGGCTGGCCATGCGCCAGTCCCCCGTCGCCACCTGCCTCGTCGGGCTCGACGGACGCTTCCTCGCCGTCAACCCCGCGGCGCGGGACCTGTTCGGACACTCCGCCGACGACCTCGTGCAGGCCTCGCTGCAGCGGCTCGTGCACCCCGACGACGTGGTGGCGGACTCCGAGGGCCGCGAGCGGATCGCACGCGGCGAGTCCGACTCCTACCGGGTGCTCCAGCGGTTCGTGCGCCCTGACGGCAGCTCGTTCCTCGGCGACCTCACCGTGAGCACCTTGACGGACGCCGACGACGCAGTCCTCGCCTACGTCGTGCAGATCGTCGACGTCACCGAGCGGCAGGAGGCGCGCGAGGAGGCGGCGGCGGCGCGCGAGGAGATGCGCGGTGTCATCGACTCGTTGCTCGATCCCTGGGTCTACCTGGTGGCGGTCCGCGACGACGACGGGCGCATCGTCGACTTCGCCTACCGCGACGCCAACGAGGCCGCGCTCTCCGCGAACCGGATGGGTCGCGACGAGCTGCTCTCCAAGACGCTGCTCGAGCTGCTGCCGGCCCACGCCGAGAACGGCCTGTTCGAGCAGTACGTCGACGTCGTCGAGACCGGGGTGCCCCTCGCTCTCGACGACGACCCGTACGCCAACGAGCTCACCGGCACCGACCTGCGCTGGTTCGACAACCGCGCGGTCAAGGTCGGCGACGGCCTGAGCTTCACCTGGCGCGACGTCAGCGACCGCGTCCGCATCCGTCGGCGGCTGGCGCACGAGGCGCGCTCGGACTCCCTCACCGGTCTCGCGAACCGGCTCGGCCTCAAGCAGGCGGCGCGCGCGATGTTCGGGCGCGAGCCGCGCAACGGCAAGCGGCTCGCAATCCTGTACTGCGACCTCGACGACATGAAGCAGATCAACGACACCTACGGCCACGCCTGCGGCGACCTCGTCCTGCGCGCCGTCGCCGACCGGATCGACGGGGCGCTGCGCCACGGCGACATCGCGGCGCGCGTCGGCGGCGACGAGTTCGTGATCCTCGCCGACGGCGTGACCGATGACGAGGCCGCGCTGGCCCTCGTGGTGCGCATCGCCGAAGCGGTGACCCGACCCGTCGCCTACGGACCGGACTCGATCGTGCCCACCCTGTCTGTCGGGCTCGCGCTCGCCGACCCCGGCGACGACGTCGACGCGTCGCTGGCCCGCGCCGACGAGGCGCTGTACGAGCGCAAGCGGGAGCGGCGCGTGACCGAGGGCGGCTGAACACGGTCGGCGGTCGCCCCTAGCCTGGGCAGCGACCCGGAGGTGCCATGACGTCGATCCCGCCCGAGCGCGTGCGCGCGCTTCGCATGGCCGCGCTCCTCATCGCGCCACGACCGTCGAGCGCGCCGGCGCCGAGCACGGTCGACGGCATCGTCACCCACCTCGGCGCGATGCAGGCCCAGGACAACGCGAGCGGGCTCTGGTCGCTGGGCCTGCGGCTCGGCGGCGCGACGCAGGCGGAGGTGGTCGCTGCGCTGGAGCGCCGCGAGGCGCTGCGCACCTGGCCGATGCGCGGCACGGTGCACCTCGTCCCCGCGCGCGACGCGCACTGGATGCTCGACGTCATCGGCAGCAAGTCGCTCGCCGGCGCCGCCCGACGCCGTCAGTACCTCGGCCTCCCCGACGGCGACGCCGAGCGCGCGGTCGACGTCATCGGTGCACAGCTCGCCGGGGGTCAGCGCCGCACCCGCGCGCAGCTGCTCGCCGCGATCAGCGACGCCGGCGTGCCGATCACGAACAACCTGGGCTACCACCTGCTGTGGTACGCCAGCCAGCGCGGCGTCAGCGCCATCGCCCCCGACGTCGACGGCGAGCAGACCTTCGTGCTGCTCGACGACTGGGTGACCGATCCGGTGCGGCTCAGCACCGACGAGGCGCTCGCCGTGCTCGCCACCCGGTACTTCCGAAGCCACGGGCCCACGACGCGCAAGGACTTCCAGGGCTGGACCGGTCTCAACGGCGCCGAGGCCAAGCGGGCGATCACCGGCGCGGGTGATGCCCTCGCCACCGCGGACCTCGACGGCGTCGAGGTGCTCTACGACCCGGTTCTCGACGACGTCGAGCTGCCGGTCGACGACGACGTCCACGCGCTGCCGGGGTTCGACGAGTACCTGCTCGGCTACAAGGACCGCTCGCTGTTCCTCGACTCGGACCAGTTCGACGCCGTCGTACCCGGCGGCAACGGCATGTTCCGCTCGACCCTCGTGCACGGCGGCCGGGTGCTCGCGACCTGGACCCGCAGCACGAAGGGCAAGCGCGGCGTCGTCACCGCGACACCGCTGGTGCGGCTCACGAAGGCGCGCCGCGCGGCGTGCGAACGAGCGCTGCAGCCGTGGGCCGACCACGTCGGGTCGTCGCTCGAGGTGCGCTGGGAGTCCTGACGCCTCAGTGCGGGGCGGCGTGCACCCGCACCTGCGCACCGCCCTGGTGCTTGGCCTCGAAGCAGGCCTCGTCGGCGGCGCGCAGCAGCGAGTCGACGTCCGACGTCGACCCCGACGTCACCTGCACGGCACCGACGCTCACGGTGACACCGAGGTCGCCGACGATCGCGTCCGACACCGCCGCGACGATCTGTCCCGCGACGACCGTGCCGTGCGCCTCGGCGCAGTCGACGAGCAGCACCGCGAACTCGTCGCCGCCCATGCGCCCGACGGAGTCGCCGCGGCACACCTTCCCCTGCAGCGCCCGCGCGACCAGGCGCAGCAGCTCGTCGCCGGCCTCGTGCCCGCCGCTGTTGTTGACGCCGCGGAAGCCGTCGAGGTCGAGGTACATGAGGTAGTGCTCGGACCCGTCGAGGCCGGTGCGCTCCCGCGCCCCGTGCAGCGCGCGGAGGAACCCGCGGCGGTTGAGCAGGTCGGTGAGCGGGTCGTGGACCGCCTCGTAGCCGTAGGCCGCGGCCTCGCGGCGCGCTCGGCGCTCGAGGCCCGTGACGAGGAGCAGGAACGCCTCGAGCAGCCCGAGCACGAGAACCGAGGCCAGCAGCAGGGCGGGCACGCTCGCCGACTGCACCCCGGCCATCGCCGCGTCCGTCAGTGCGACGTCGATCCGCCAGGTGCGCCCGTTGACGTCGAGCAT
>JBGAJT010000142.1:0-8588 GCA_044224785.1 Candidatus Nanopelagicales bacterium
CCGCGCGAGCCACCACGTCGGGGGAGTCCCGTCGGGCGTGCTCGTCCCGAAGCACGCGCACGACCTGCTCGCCTGCGCCGCCGCGTCCGCGGGGATCGAGGGCGGCGCCGTGGAGGAGACCTACTACCCGCGCAACCCGCTCGACGTCCTGGCCCAGCAGCTCGTCGCGATGACGTCGCTCGACACGTGGGACGTCGACGACGCCCTCGCGCTCGTACGCCGCGCTGCGCCGTTCGCGACGCTGCCGCAGTCGGCCTACGACGCAGTCCTCGACATGCTGGCCGGTCGCTACCCCAGCGACGAGTTCGCGGAGCTGCGCCCGCGCCTGGTGTGGGACCGCACCGCGGGCACGATCGCCGGACGTCCTGGTGCGCAGCGGCTCGCCGTCACGAGCGGCGGCACGATCCCCGACCGCGGGCTGTTCGGCGTCTTCCTCGTGGGAGAGAA
This sequence comes from Candidatus Nanopelagicales bacterium, assembly GCA_044224785.1. Taxonomy (GTDB): domain Bacteria; phylum Actinomycetota; class Actinomycetes; order S36-B12; family CAIYMF01; genus Longivirga. The sequence goes on from JBGAJT010000142.1 coordinate 448, forward strand.
GGCATCCCGCGTCGGCGAGCTCGACGAGGAGATGGTCTACGAGTCGCGCGTGGGCGACGTCTTCTCGCTCGGCGCCTCGTCGTGGCGCATCGAGGACATCACCCACGACCGCGTGCTCGTGTCGCCGGCGCCGGGGCAGGCCGGCCGGCTGCCGTTCTGGCACGGCGACTCGCTCGGGCGGCCCTACGAGCTCGGGCGCGCGCTCGGCGGCTTCGTCCGCGAGGTCGCCGCGCTCCCCCGCGCCAAGGCGGTGGCACGGCTCACCGGGATCGGGCTCGACGAGCGGGCGACCACGAACCTGCTCGCCTACGTCGACGAGCAGCGCACCGCGACGTCGCACGTGCCCGACGACCGCACCCTCGTCCTCGAGCGGGTGCGCGACGAGCTCGGCGACTGGCGCGTGGTGCTGCACTCCCCCTTCGGCGCGCAGGTGCACGCGCCGTGGGCGCTGGCGATCGGCGCGCGGCTGCGCGAACGGCACGGCATCGACGCGCAGGTGATGCACGCCGACGACGGCATCGTGCTGCGTCTCCCCGACGTCGAGGACGACGTCGTCCTCGCGGGAGTGGCCGAGGCCGTGGTGCTCGACCCCGACGAGGTCGAGGCGCTCGTCACGGCGGAAGCGGGCGGGTCGGCCCTGTTCGCCGCGCGGTTCCGCGAGTCGGCGGCGCGTGCGCTGCTGCTCCCCCGTCGTAACCCGGGCAAGCGGTCGCCGCTGTGGCAGCAGCGGCAGCGGTCGGCGCAGCTGCTGTCGGTGGCGTCGCAGTACGGCTCGTTCCCCATCGTGCTCGAGACGATGCGCGAGGTGCTGCAGGACGTCTACGACGTCCCCGGGCTCGTCGCGCTCATGCGCTCGGTGCAGTCGCGCGAGGTGCGCGTCGTCGAGGTCGAGACACCGACGCCGTCTCCGTTCGCACGGTCGCTGCTGTTCGGCTACGTCGCGGCGTACCTCTACGAGGGCGACTCCCCGCTCGCCGAGCGCCGAGCGGCGGCGCTCACCCTCGACTCCACACTGCTCGCCGAGCTGCTCGGCCAGGCCGAGCTCCGCGACCTGCTCGACCTCGAGGCGCTCGCCCAGGTCGAGGCCGAGCTGCAGCGGCTCGTGCCCGAACGGCACGCGCGCGACATCGAGGGCGCCGCCGACCTGCTCCGGCTGCTCGGCCCGCTCACCTACGACGAGGCGCTCGCGCGCGGCGCGCAGCGCGCCTGGCTCGACGAGCTCGTCACCGCGCGGCGCGCGATCGTCGTGCGCATCGCCGGGCATGACGCCGTCGCCTCGGTGGAGGACGCCGCGCGCTTGCGCGATGCGCTGGGAACCGCTCTGCCCGTGGGACTCCCGGACGCGTTCCTCGAGCCGGTGGCCGACCCGGTGGGCGACCTCGTGTCGCGGTGGGCGCGCACGCACGGGCCGTTCCACGTCTCCGACGTCGCGGCGGCGTTCGGACTGGGGGCCGCCGTCGTGCAGGGCGCGCTCGCGCGGCTCGCGGCGTCGGGCCGGGCGGTGTCGGGCGAGTTCCGTCCTGGCGGGAGCGGCACCGAGTGGTGCGACGCCGAGGTGCTGCGGCTGATCCGCCGCCGGTCGGTGGCGGCGCTGCGGCGCGAGGCCGAGCCGGTCGCGCCGGCGTCGCTCGGCGTCTTCCTCCCGGCGTGGCAGCAGATCGGCCCAGACGGCCGTGGCCGGCTGCGCGGCGTCGACGGCGTGCTGCGCGTGGTCGAGCAGCTCGGCGGCCTCGCCCTCCCGGCGTCGTCGTGGGAGACGCTGGTGCTGCCCTCGCGCGTCGACGGCTACCAGCCCGCGATGCTCGACGAGCTCACCGCGGCCGGCGAGGTCGTGTGGGCCGGCGCGGGTCCGCTCACGGCGGGCGACGGCTGGCTCGCGCTGGCTCCCGCCGACACCGCGTCGCTGCTGCTTCCCGACCTGGTCGAGCTCGAGCTCGACGACCTCCACCGCGCGCTTCTCTCCACGCTCGAGGGCGGCGGCGGCTGGTTCGCGCGGCAGCTGGCCGAGAAGGCGTCGGAGTCGCTGGGCGAGACCGTCACCGACTCCCGGCTCTCGCAGTCGCTCTGGGACCTGGTGTGGTCGGGCCGCGTCACCGGCGACACCTGGGCTCCGGTGCGCGCGTCGCTCGTCGGCCCGTCGCGGCGGCCGCGGACGGCTGCAGCACCCTCGCGTCCCGGGCCGCGCGCCCGCTATGCCCGGGCCCGGGCAGCGGTCCGGCCGGCGCCCGCGACGCTGTCCGGCCGCTGGTCGCTGGCCGAGCCGCGGTCGGCAGACACGACGCTGCGTGCCGCGGCGCTGGCCGAGGGTCTGCTCGACCGGTACGGCGTCGTCACCCGCGGTGCGGTGGCCGCGGAGCGGATCAGCGGCGGCTTCGCCGGGGTCTACCGCGTGCTCTCGGCGTACGAGGACGCCGGGCGCTGCCGTCGGGCGTACGTCGTCGAGGGCCTCGGCGCCGCGCAGTTCGCGCTGCCCGGTGCCATCGACCGGGTGCGTGCGGCGGCCCCCGATCGGCGCGATCCGGCCCTGCCACCGCAGGCGCTCGTGCTCGCCGCGACAGACCCCGCGAATCCCTACGGAGCGGCGCTCGGCTGGCCCGCGCGACCCGACGGCGGCGGCCACAAGCCGGGCCGCAAGGCGGGCGCGCTGGTCGTGCTGGTCGACGGCGAGCTGTCGCTGTACGTCGAGCGCGGCGGCCGCACGCTGCTCACCTGGTCCGACGATCCCGACGTCCTGCGCGAGACCTGCGCGGCGCTCGCCGCCGCTGTGCGCTCGGGGCTGCTCGGCCGCCTCACCGTGCACAAGGCCGACGGCGAGCACGTCCTCGCCCCCGGGTCGGCGCTGGGCGCCGCGCTGGAGAAGGCCGGCTTCGTCGCCACCCCCCAGGGCCTGCGCCTCCGCCCCTGACCCCCGCCTGCTCGCCCCTGACCGCCCGTCCGCCCGCCCCCAACCGGGCTCCACGCGACGTCACTGGTCCAGCGCACGGATTCCGCGACGTCACTGGCCGAACGCACGCATTCGAGCCCAGAAACCGTGCACTGCGCCAGTGACGTCGAGGGACCGGCTCGCGGCCGGCCCGACCCGGGGACCACCACCTCACTGGTCCGGCGCACGCGACGTCACTGGTCGAATGCACGCATTCCGCGACGTCACCGGTCGAATGCACGCATTCGAGCCCCGAAACCGTGCGTTGCGCCAGTGACGTCGAGGGACCGGGCTCGCGGCGGCTCGACCCGCCACCGCCACGTCACTGGCCGGGCGCACGGATTCCGCGACGTCACTGGTCGAACGCACGCATTCGAGCCCCGAAACCGTGCGTTGCACCAGTGACGTCGTGGTGCGGGCGGCTGTGGGCCGGGGCTGGTTCTCTCAGCGGCTCTCACCGGGCGCATACGTCGGCGCCAGGGTTCACCCGGGACGCCGACGCACCATGGCAGGGACGGTGCGCCCTTCGGCGCGCCCCGGACGAGGAGTGCACGGATGACGGGGACCCCCACCGACTGGAACGCGATCGGCCGCGGCGCCGCCCTGGTGGCCGCCGGCGCGATCATCGGAGCCGCGGGGGTGGCGACGGCGTCGGCCGTGTCGCACCCGAGCAGCACGTCGAGCGTCGACTCGGCGTCCGGGCGCTTCGGCCTGCCCGGCCAGGGACCCGGAGCCCAGAGCCAGCAGGGCCAGTCCCAGGGGCAGAGCAACGGCGTGACGCCGCAGGACGGCAGCGGCACCGGCACCCAGAACGGCACCGGGTCCACCGACCCGAACAGCTCCGCGGGCGGTACGACAGGCAACGGGTCGACGGGCACCGGCTCGGGCATGCTCCCGCCCGGCACGGGCCAGGACCAGAACGGCTCGTCCGCCCGGGGCGGCCCGGGACAGGGCGGCATGCTGCCCCCGAGCTTCTCGGACAACTCCTCGGGCTCGGGCTCGGCCGGCTCGATGCCCCAGGCCGGTCCGCAGCTCGGTGCCGGCAACGGCGGCGGTCCGATGACCAGCTCCGGCGGCAGCTGAGCAGCCGGCCCACCGACGCGACGACGGCCCTCGACTCCCCCGACGAGGGCCGTCGTCGTACCCCGACCGCTGGAGCCAGGGCCCGACGCCGACGCCGACGCCGGAGCCCACGAACGACGCAGTCGCCGGAGGTCGGAAGGACACCGGTCGACGGTGGCGGACGCCGCGACCTCGATCCGGACGCCGGAGCGGTTCCAGCCCGCCGGACGACGCATCGCTGCTCGCACTCCGGACGATGCCGTGCCCGGGTCGCGACGGCGTCACCCGCGGACCAGGGTGTCGGCGAGGGGCCGCGGCGGACGCGTCGACGACGAGGCGAACGGCTCCGGGGGAGCCGGTCATGAGGTCTCTGCACGCGATCGCGTTCGTGCTGTGCGCTGCCACGCCGACAGCCTGGATCGTCACCCTCGTCGTGCTGCTGACGACGCACGGCGGGAGCATCGCCCCGTGGGCGGGCGACGACTGGTCGCTGATGTGCGCCGTGCTCGTCGTCCCGCTCCCGCTGGCCGCCGGCCTGCTGCGCGTGCCGGCACCGCAGCGTCGCGCTACCGCACCACGTGGATGTTGAAGTCCGGCGACCCCAGCGACGCCATGACGTTCAGCCACATCGGCAGGTAGAGCTCGAGGCCCCGCGCGGCGTGCAGCTCGCCGACGTCGAGGATCTCCTCGTCGCTCCAGCCGAAGCCGGCGAGCAGCGAGCGCACGGTGTCCTTCGCGTCGGCATGGTCGCTCGCGAGGAACACGGAGTGCGGGGCCGACAAGGACCGCGGGTGCACCATCACGCCGGCGTTCATGGTGTTGAGCGCCTTGACGACGCGGGCCTCGGGGAACGCCGCCTGGATCGACTCGGCCAGCGACCGGCCGTCGGGCTGCACCACGGTGGGCGGGAAGCCGTGGGAGAAGTCGAGCGGGTTCGCGACGTCGAGGATCACCTTCCCCGCGAGGTGGTCCGAGCCCGCCGCCGTGAGCGCCTCCACCGACACCAGCCCGCCGGTCGCGTTCACCACGACCTTGCCGAAGGACGCGGCGTCGCGGAAGCTGCCCTCGCTCGCCGCCTCACCGGCGGCCGCAGCCCAGGCGACCGCCTTCTCGTTGCCGGCAGCGCGCGAGCCCATCCGCACCTCGTGCCCGGTCTCCACCAGCCGCGTGCCCAGCGCCTGTCCGACCCCACCCGTGCCCAGAACCGCGATCCGCATGTCCGTCCTCCTGCTCCGTCGTACGTCGGATGCTCCTCCAACCGCGCTCGCCGCGCGGCTGTTCCCGCGGGAGGATCGGGCCGGAGGGAGGCGACGTGCCCGAGGGCGACACGGTGTGGCTGGTCTGCCAGCGGCTCGACGACGCCCTGTCCGGCGACGTCCTGACCCGCAGCGACTTCCGCGTCCCGCAGCTCGCGACGACCGATCTCGTCGGACGCCGTGTGCTGCAGACCGTGCCGCGCGGCAAGCACCTGCTCACGCGTATCGACGGCGGCCTCACCCTGCACACCCACCTGCGCATGGACGGGTCGTGGCACCTCTACCGCCCGGGCGTGCGCTGGGGCGGCGGCCCCGACCACCAGATCCGGCTGATCCTGTCGACGGCGGCGTGGGACGCGATCGGCTACCGCCTGCACGACGTCGAGCTGCTCGAGACCGAGCGGGAGGACGACGTCGTCGGCCACCTCGGCCCCGACGTCCTCGACCCCGCGGGCTTCGACGCCGACGAGGCCCTGCGGCGGATCCGCGAGCAGCCCGACCGCGAGATCGGCCAGGCGCTGCTCGACCAGCGCAACCTCGCCGGCGTCGGCAACCTCTACAAGGCCGAGACCCTCTTCGTGGAGAAGCTCTCGCCGTGGACCACGGTGTCCGACGTACCGGACCTCGACGCCGTCGTGCGCACCGCCGCGCGCCTGATCGGGCGGAACAAGGGCCACGCGTCGCAGTCCACGACCGGCGACACCGGGCGCGACCGCCAGCACTACGTCTTCGAGCGCAGCGGGAAACCGTGCCGCCGTTGCGGCGCACCCGTCGCGACCGCGATGCAGGGCGACCCGCCCTACGACCGGATCACCTACTGGTGCCTCACCTGCCAGCCCGGTCCCCACGCCGAGCCGCTGCCCCAGAAGCGCCCACGATCCGGCAGCGGCGCCTACGACCGCCGAGTCCGCCGCCCCTCGCCGTAGCCCGACGCCGGGCAGAAGGCCCTCTTCGCGTCGAGGATGGAGACCCGTACATAGGTCCCCGAACGTGATCAAGTTTCGGGCCCAACGCGGAACCGGGGGGCGACTGCGCTGGTGTCGACGAGACCGCTGCGGTCGACGAGACCGCGCTGGAGTCAGCTCTGAGGGGACGCGAAGGCGGTGGTGCGGACGGCGGGCGGGAGGCCGGTGGTGAGGGCCTTGGCCTGGGCGGCGCGGGAGGTCTGGGTGCCGGGCTCGACCGCGTGGCCGGCGAGCCAGCGCAGCACCAGGTCGACGTGCTCGGCGCCGCTCGCGCGGTCGGCGGCGTCGAGGACCTCGGCGGTGCGGACGCGGACGGCGTCCCACGACGTGCCCTCGCCCGGCACCGCGACGGCGAGCAGCGCGGTGGGCTCGACGGTGCGCAGCGCCACCAGCACGGCGTGCCCCGCGACGGCGTCGGCCGCGCGGGTCAGCGCGACCGCGAGGTCGTCGCGGGCGAGGTCGCGGCAGTCGTCGGCGAGCTCGGCGAGGTCGTCGGCCACGAGCGCCGCGACCACCTCGTCCTTGGTGCGGAAGTGGTTGTAGAGGGTCGCCTTCGCGAGACCTCCGCGGACGGCGATGTCGCCCATCGTCGCCTTGCGTACGCCGTGCTCGGCGAGCACGCGGCGCGCACCGTCGAGCGCGGCGGCACGCGTACGGCCCATGGCGTTGCCGGCACGGGAGCGCGGCGAGCGCGAGGGGGTGGCGTCGGACGACGACGGGCCCTGGGCGTCAGGGGTGACGACGAGCGCGGGCTCGAGCGTGGAGGTGGGCGCGTCGGAGGACGCGAGAGAGTCGGTGGTGCGGTCGCTCACGTGCCGGTCAGGCGGCGGCGACGGCCGACGGCGCCGACACCGGCAGCTCGGTCACGGGGGCGACGCCCTCGAGGACGGCGACCTCGTCGCTCACCGAGCGCAGGAAGTTCGCAAGCGGGACGTCGAGGGCCCCGCAGATCGAGGCGAGCAGCTCGCTGCTGGCCTCCTTCTGACCCCGCTCGACCTCGGAGAGGTAGCCCAGGGAGACCCGGGCGGCGGACGAGACCTCGCGCAGGGTGCGACCCTGGTCCTGGCGACGACGACGAAGCTCGTCACCGATCACGCGGCGCAGGACGATCACGGGAGCACCCCCTCTCGAGGTACGCGGCAGCCCGTCGGCGGGGACCGACGTACCACCACCGTACCGGGCGGCACCCGGAGTCGCAGCGACTGCACCCGGTCGGGCTACGTCGGCGCGTCGCGGGGTGACGGTCGGGGCGGTGCTCACGCGGGCCCTCCAGCGGGGGACGGACGGTGCCTCATGCAGGCTCAACGCCACGATCCTGCGCCGGTGTTCCCGCCACCGCCACCGCAATACGCCCGCAGCGAACAGCTTGGGCCGTTCACCCGGACGGCGTACCCCGTGTGAGGGGTCCGGTCAGAGCCGGCTGAGCACCTCGAGGGCGGACAGCGCCTCGTGGACGGCGGCCCAGCGGATGCCGTCGCGGCCGAGGGCGGCGTCGAATCGGGGGCTCTGCGTGTGGGTGCGACCGCCGGGGCCGACCACGGCGACGTGCACCTCGCCCACCGGGCGGCCGTCCTGCGCGTCGGGCCCGGCGACCCCGGTCGTGGCCAGGCCGTAGTCGGCACCCACGAGCGACACCACCCCGCGCGCCATCTGCCGCGCGACCTCCGGGTGCACGGCGCCCTCGAGGGCGAGCAGCTCGTGGTCGACTCCGAGGACGCTCGTCTTCACGTCGGTCATGTACGCCACGACTCCCCCGCGCACCACCGCGGAGGCGCCCGGCACCGACACGAGGGTCGCGAGCACGAGCCCGCCGGTGAGCGACTCCGCGACCGCGACCGTGCGGCCCGCGTCGGTCAGCCGCGCGACCAGCTCGACCGCGCGCGCGCGGGCCGCCGCCTCGTGGTCGGTCACGCCGCCCCTCCGGCGTACGCCGTC
>JBGAJT010000143.1:0-8556 GCA_044224785.1 Candidatus Nanopelagicales bacterium
AGGCGTCCAGGGCGTCGCGGCCGTCCACGCCGATCTCGCCGAGGAAGCGGCGCTGGTCGTCCGTCCCCTCGATCAGCAGGGCGTCCTCGACGTGGCGCGCCGAGATCCCGAACCGCAGCAGAAGCCGCGCCACGCCGTCCGCGGTGATGCGGCTGGGCACGGTCAGGCGCACCAGGGCCGGTTCGGCCCGCACCCACCCCGCCCGGTTCCACAGCTCACCCAGCAGCAGGGCGATCTGCCGCTTGGGCAGCGCGAACGCTTGCGCCGCAAGGGGTTCGATGCCGGCTGCCACCCGGCCGTTGACGAGCCAGAACGCGATGAACTCCAGTCCATCGCCGCGTACGACGACCTCCGCCTTCCCGGCGGCGTAGCCCACGTACTCCATCCCGAGGTCGTACTGGTCGGTGTAGAAGTACGGCAGCCGGTCGTAGACGACCTCCTGCTCGAGCATCGTGCGCGCGGCCGCCGGGCCGGTGTGCAGCGCGTTGGCCCAGTGCTCGATCCGCACCGAGCGGCCCAGGCGCGGGTTGAACGCGTTGACGACGTCGCCGGCGGCGACCACCGCGGGGTGCGAGGTGCGCAGCGCCGCGTCGGTGCGGATGCCGTCGGCGACGTCGAGCCCGGCGTGCAGCGCGAGCTCGACGCTGGCGACCGCGCCAATGCCCACCACGACGAGGTCCGCCTCGACGACCTCGCCGGAGCCCGTGACGACCGCGGCGATGGTGCCGCCGTGCCCGCGGATCTCGGCGGCACCGGTCCCGAGCAGCAGCCGGACTCCGTGCGACCGGTGCAGGTCGGCGAACACGTCGCCGAGCTGGAGCCCGAGCGCGCGGTGCAGCACCGTCGGCTCCGGCTCGATGATGGTCACGTCGTGACCGCCGGTGCGCGCCGCTGCCGCGACCTCGAGCCCGATCCAGCCGCCGCCCACCACCACGACCCGTCGCGCGGCGCCCGTGAGCTCGGCGCGCAGGACGTCGCTGTCGCCGACGCGGCGCAGGTAGTGGATCCCGTCGAGGTCGGCGCCGGGGAGGGCGAGCCGGCGCGGCGTGGCGCCGGTCGCGACGAGGAGGCGGTCGAACCGCAGCCGGTCGCCGCCTGCGAGGACCACGTCCTGGTGCGGGAGGTCGAGAGCCTCGACGCGGGTCGAGGAGCGCAGCTCGATCCCGTGGTCGTCGTACCAGCCGAGCGGGTGGACGTCGAGGGAGCGGCGGTCCGACGTCCCGAGGAGGTAGCCCTTGGACAGGCCCGGGCGCTCGTAGGGACGGTCGGGCTCGTCGCCGAGGAGCACGACCTGGCCCTCGAATCCCTCGGACCGCAGGGTCTCGGCCGCCCGGGCGCCGGCGAGGCCGGCGCCGACGATGACGAAGCGCGGGGTAGGCATCGTGGTCCTCCCGTCAGCGGGTGCGGAAGACGGTCGCGAGGCGGGCGAGGGCGACGGCGCCGGCGAGCAGGCCGACGTCGCGCAGCGCGATGTCGTAGAAGCCCGGGATCAGCAGGTAGTTGAGGATGATCCCGGCCAGCCAGGCGGCGACGACCCAGCCGCCGATGTGCGGTCGCACGGCGACGAGCACGCCTGCTGCGATCTCGATGACACCCACGACGAGCATCGCCTGGTGGGCGTCGCCGGGGACGATCGAGTCGATGCGCGGGGCGAGGTAGCCCGACCACGACGTCATGAGGTCGAAGAACTTGTCGAGCCCGAAGAGGATCGGCGCGACCGTGAAGGCGCTGCGGAGCAGCACGAACGCGCCGTACACCGGATCGGTCAGGTCGCGCGGGACGGCGAGCGCCGGGTCGTGCGTGCGGATGGCCATGGCATTGCCTCCTGGATCTAAGGGACAGTAGATTGGACGTTAGAGCCGAAGATCTCTTACGTCAAGAGTTCTGTCTGATAGAAAGGCCGTCATGGAGCCCGACACCCTCGCGGAGCAGGTCAGCGGCATCGCCGCGCTGGCCGAGCCGGTCCGCCGCGACCTCTACCTCTACGTGGTGGGCCAGGCCGAGCCGGTCACGCGCGACCAGGCGGCCGACGGCGTGGGCATCGCCCGGCACACCGCGAAGTTCCACCTCGACCGGCTGGTCGAGGAGGGCCTGCTCGACGTCGACTACAAGCGGCTCTCGGGACGGGAGGGGCCGGGCGCCGGGCGTCCGACGAAGCGCTACTTCCGCTCCGCGCGGGAGCTGTCGGTGGCGCTGCCGGCGCGCCGCTACGACCTCGCCGGCGAGCTCATGGCGTCGGCGATCGAGCGCAGCGCGACGCAGGGGAGCGACGTGTCGACCGAGCTCGCCGGGGTCGCGCACGAGCACGGTGCCGACATCGGCCGCGTCGCCCGGGCGGCGCTGCCGGCGCGTGCGTCGCGCTCCGCGCGCGTCGAGGCGACGTCGGCCGCCCTCGCGGCGTACGGCTACGAGCCGAGGCTCGAGGGGGCGACGGTCACCTTGGTGAACTGCCCGTTCCACGCGCTCGCGCAGGAGCACACCGAGCTGGTGTGCGGGATGAACCTCGCGATGCTCACGGCTCTGGTCGACGAGCTCGGCGACGATTCGTTCACCGCGCGGCTCGATCCGGCACCCGGGCGGTGCTGCGTGAGCGTGGGCACGGGCTGAGCGCCCACCCACCCCTAGGCTGACGGCGTGGTGCGCGGTCGGACGGACGCCAACCCGCAGGAGCGGGTCGAGGGGATCCTCGACGCTGCGCTGCGGCTGCTCGCGACGCACGGCATCGCCGGCGTCAGCATGCGGGCGGTCGCTCGAGAGGCCGACGTCGGCCTCGGGCTGGTGAACTACTACTACACCGACAAGCACTCCCTGGTGTGCGCGGCGCTGCAGCGCATCGAGGAGGAGGACGTCGCGCTCCTCGACCCGGTGCCCGGTCTCGATCCGCGCGAGCAGCTCGTCGCGGCGCTCAAGCGCGTGGCCGAGCCGGCGCTGCTGACCCAGGAGTACCTCGCGCTCCGCCTGCAGCTGTGGTCGCTCGCCACCGCGCACCCGGACTTCGCCGCGATCAACGCGCGTGCGCACGAGCGCTACCGCGCGCGGCTCACCGACCTCGTCCGCGAGGCGCAGCCGAGCCTGAGCCGGGCCGAGTGCCGCGCCAGAGCGGCCGACGTCGACGTCGTGCAGAACGGCCTGTGGCTCAGCGCGCTGCTCGGCGTCGACAGGGCCGCGGTACGCCGAGCCTTGGAACGCACCGAGGCGATCGCCCTCGGTTGATGTGTCCACGCCCGGCTATAGGCCCGCGTGGGCACACATCAACGGGGAACCAGGCATTGAACGAGTGTTCAATGTTGGGTAGCCTCCGCTCATGACGCTGCTGGACGACCGTGATGTCGCGACGATCTCCGCGGGCTACGACGCCGATCCCGGGCGCTCGAGGTCGCTGCACGCCGACGCCTACGTCGAGCAGAAATGGCTCGACGCCGAGCAGAAGGCGGTATTCGGACGCACCTGGCAGTGGGTCTGCCACGTCGAGAGCGTGCGCGAGCCCGGCAGCTACGTGACGGCCACCATCGCGACGATGCCGATCGTCGTGGTGCGGGGGCGCGACGGCGCGCTGCGCGCGTTCTACAACGTGTGCTCGCACCGCGCCCACGAGCTCGTGACCGGCAGCGGCACCACCCGCAACCTCGTGTGCGGCTACCACGCGTGGACGTTCGACCTCGCCGGCGATCTCAAGGCCGCTCGGCGCGCCGACAGCATGGCCGGGTTCGACAAGTCCGAGTTCTGCCTCACCTCGGTGCAGGTCGAGGAGTTCGGCGGCTTCGTCTACGTCAACCTGGACGCGACCGCGGCGCCGCTCGCGCAGCAGGCGGGCGACCTCGCCGCCGAGATCGCGCAGTGGGCGCCCGACGTCGAGAGGCTCACGCACGTGAAGCGGCTGCACTACGACGTCGCCGCCAACTGGAAGAACGTGATCGACAACTTCCTCGAGTGCTACCACTGCCACATCGCGCACCCGGAGTTCGTCGACCTCGTCGACATGAGCACCTACGACGTACGCACGCACGGCATCTGGTCGAGCCACTTCGCCGACGCCGGCACGAAGGAGAACACGGCGTACGACGTGAGCACGGCGACCGTGCGCACCCATGCGGTGTGGTGGCTGTGGCCCAACACCTGCCTGCTGCGCTACCCCGGACGCGGCAACTTCATGGTGTTCCAGGTGGTCCCGGCCGGCCCCGAGCGCACCCTCGAGACGTGGGACTTCTACCTCGAGGACGCCGACGTCACGCCCGCAGAGGAGGAGGTGGTGCGCTACGTCGACGACGTGCTGCAGCCGCAGGACATCGCGATCGTCGAGAGCGTGCAGCGCGGCATGCGCACCCCGGCGTACACGCAGGGCCGCATCGTCCACGACCCGTCGTCGGGCCTCTCGGAGCACGGCGTCCACCACTTCCACGGGCTGCTCATCGACGCCTACGCGCGGCTGGCGGCGTCCCGTGGGTGACCGCGTGACGAAGGTGGCCTGCCTCGGTGGCGGCCTGATCGGGCGCAGCTGGGCGGCGCTGTTCCTCGCGGGCGGTACGTCGGTCACCGTCTACGACCCGGACCCCGACGTGGAGCGCCGGGTGCACGGCTCGCTCGACGCGTCGTGGCCGTCGCTGCAGCAGCTCGGTCTCGCGCAGGGCGACGCGCCGCACGACGCGCTGACCGTGGTCGACGACCCGGTCGCCGCGGTCGTCGGCGCGCGGTTCGTGCAGGAGAGCATCCCGGAGCGCGTCGACCTCAAGCACGCGCTCTACGCCGCGATCGAGGGGTCGCTCGACCCGGCCGCGATCGTCGCGTCGTCGGCGTCGGGACTCACGCTCGGCGAGCTGCAGGGCGGCTGGTCGGACCCGTCGCGGTTCGTGCTCGGCCATCCGTTCAACCCGCCGCACCTCATCCCGCTCGTCGAGGTGATGGGCAACGAGCGCACCGCAGACGGTGTGGTCGCCGAGGCGCGCGCGTTCTACGAGTCGGTCGGCAAGGTCACCATCGAGGTGCGCAAGGAGGTGCCCGGCCACGTCGCCAACCGGCTGCAGGCGGCGCTGTGGCGGGAGGCCATCCACCTTGTCACCGAGGGTGTCGCGACGGTCGAGGACGTCGACACCGCGGAGTCGTCCGGCCCGGGTCTGCGCTGGGCCGTGATGGGTCCGACGCTGCTCTTCCACCTCGGCGGCGACGACGGCGGGCTCGAGACCTTCTGCCAGCGCTACGCCGGCAGCTTCAACCGGTGGTGGGACGACCTCGGTACGCCGACGCTCGACGACGCCACCGCGCGCTCGCTCGTCGAGGGCCTCGCCGCGGCCGACCACCCGGAGATCCCGGAGCTCGCGGCACGGCGCGACGAGCTGCTCACCGAGGTCATCGCCACGACCCACGGTCGCGCGCGCGGCTGACCCTGCAGCGGCCGGCGTCAGCGGCCGACCAGGACGGCCTGCATCCGGTCGACGCCGTCGAGCAGGGTCGCGCACCAGCCGACCCGGACCGCCGACCACGAGCGCGCGCGGCCCGCGGCCGCGAGAGCCGGTTCCACCACCGGCTCGACCCGCGCCACCGCCTCGTCGGTCCCGGCGGGTGCCGGCGGCAGCGAGGATCCGTCGGCGAGCGCCGCCACGAGCGACGCGAACCAGGCGTCGAGCGGATCGACCGACGCGAGCAGGGCGTCGCCCGCGGCGCGCTGCTCGTCCTCGCCGAGAGCACCGCGCGTCTCCCAGTGCCGCACCAGCCAGTCGGTCGCGAGGCGCATCTTCACGCCCGACGTCACGAGGGGCACGACGTCCGACAGCGGCCGCGCCTTCGCCCCGCGCTCGTTGAGGTAGGTGCGGTAGGCGTCGTCGAGGCGCAGGGCCGAGGCTGAGGCGTCGCGGGCCGCCGGCTCCGGGTCGACGCCGGATCCGGGCAGCGGACCGCACCGGTCGGCCGTGAGCTGCACCGCCGACCGGAGGTAGGCGGCGACGTCGGCGTACGACGCGGCCAGGGCGCGCTGCAGCTGCGAGGTCGCGCCGCGCGGCCAGAACAGCAGGCCGACCACGAGGCTCACGGCGACGCCGATGGCGACGTCCTCCACCCGCACCGCACCGACCACGAACCCGACCGGGTCGATGAGGTTGAAGAGGATGACGACGAGGACGGTGAACGCGGCCTGCCCGGCGAGGAACGACACCGCCGCCGGTGCGACGCCGGCGATGAGCACCGCGATCGGGAGCAGGACCCACAGCGCCCACTGCTGCGTGCCGACGACGAACAGGACGGCGGCACCGACGAGGAAGCCGAGCGACGTCCCGACCACCGAGCGGAGCGCGTTCTGCCCTGTCGACAGCGCGTTCGAGCGCAGCACCGACATCGTGCCGAGCACGACCCAGAACGCGTGCTCGACGCCGCTCGCGGTCGCGATGTACGTCGCGAGCCCGAGCGCCACGGCCGCGCGGATGCTGTTGTGCAGCCACACCGACCGCCAGTGCAGATGGATCGAGAGCCGCCGACGCACCACCCAGCCGACCGGGTGCAGGCCGTCGGGCTCGTGACCGAGCACCCGCTCGACCCACGTCCGTCGTTCCGCGGCCGAGAGCGCCGCCACGCGGGTGCCGATCTGCTCGACGCCGTACGCCGTCTCCTCGAGCCGGAAGCTCTGCTCGAGCGCGACGCTCGTCGTCATCCCGCTCCGGTCGACGACGTCGGACGCGAGCCGGTCGGCGACGTCGCGGTCGAAGGCGCGCACGGCCTCGTCGAGCGCCGCGAGCCGGCCGCGCAGCGCCGCGCTGTCGAGGGTCGCGTCGTCGAGCAGGGTCGCGCACGAGTCGAGCACCGCCGCGATGGCTGCGCGTGCAGCGCCGGCGCTCGGCAGCAGCGGGTCCAGCCGCGGATGGTGCGCGGAGCGCGCGATCACCGTGGTGATCCAGGTGAGCTGGTCGACGAGCCCGATGAGCGCGCGGCCCTCGGCGCCCAGGCTCGACGGGCGGTACGGCGTCGACACGAAGTGCTGGTGCGCCGCGTGGGTCGCCGCCCGCGCGCGGTCGAGGAGCTGCTCGCGCTCCGCGGGATCGACGACGGTGCCGAGGCCGACGAGCGCGGCGCTCAGCTCGCGGCACGCGCGCGCCGCTCGGTCGCGCAGCGGCTCGACGCGCGGCGCCGGCCAGAGGAGCACGCTCGCGAGCAGCGCGGCCGCACCTGCGAGCAGCCACCCGGCCAGCCGCGACGGGATCTGCGACGGCGGACCCGCCAGCGACACGGGGAGGATGAACGACAGCAGCAGCGCCGGGACGACCCCCGCGATGACCGAGCTCACCACCGACACGAGCGTGATCGCGAACGCCACGAGGCCCATCGAGATCCCGGCGAGGACCGGCGACGACGACGCGAGGGTGCCGAGCGCGACGAACGCCGCACCGGCGGCCGCGAGCGCGAGCTGGCCCTGCGCGCGCTGGACCCGGCTGCCCTGGATGTCGGCGAGCAGCGCCATCGCGAAGGCGCCGAACGAGGCGAACAGCGCGAGCGTCTGGTTGCCCAGGACGTGGTCGCCGACGACGAACAGCAGCGGCATCAGGATCGCCGCGCGCGCAGCCCGGCGCAGCGCCGACAGGTTGCGGTCATGGGCCTCGTAGCGCGCGAGCCACGCGCGCCAGCGCGGCGCGCCCGACGGCTCCTGCTCCCGCGCCGCGTCGTCCACGTCCCCACTCTGTCGGCCCCGGCGCCGCCCCGTCCCCGGGTTCTCCCGACTCCGCCGCTGCCGGTGACGACGGGTCACGGTCAGCGGGACGGGTGCCCCGGCGTGCCAACGGCAGGGTGGACGCGACAGGATGTGCTCATGCGCGTCTCCCCCTTCGGCTGGGTCCCGTTCCTGCTCTTCCTGGTGGCCGCCCTCGCCGGCGCCGCGGCCGGGTACGCCCAGTTCCTCGCCAAGTAGCCGCCCGCGCCCACGCGGTGGGCACCGGGACGCGGGTCAGCCCTGCGTCCAGGCGAGCAGGTCGTCGGCCGTCCACGTCGTGACGATCCGTGCCGGGTCGGCCCCGCACTCCACGGCCCGGGCCGCGCCGTAGCCCTGCCACTCGAGCTGCCCCGGCGCGTGCGCGTCGGTGTCGATCGCGAGCAGGATCCCGGCGTCGACGGCGTCGCGCAGGATCCGCCGCGGCGGGTCGAGGCGCTCGGGTCGGCTGTTGATCTCCAGCGCGACGTCGAACTGCCGGCACGCCTCGATGACGAGGTCGGACTCGAACTCCGACTCCGGCCGCCCGCGACCCACGACCAGCCGACCCGTGCAGTGGCCGAGGACGTCGACGTGCGGGTTCGCGATCGCCGTCACCATCCGCCGCGTCATGGCCTCCGACGGTGCGCGCAGCTTCGAGTGCACGCTGGCGACCACGACGTCGAGCTCGCCGAGGAGGTCGGGATGCTGGTCGAGCGCGCCGTCGTCGACGAGGTAGATGACCTTGTCCGCGTGCACCTCGTCGAGGAGCAGCTGCGCGCTCCGTGCGAGCGCAGGGAGGTTGCCCTGAGCAGGTCCCAAGATCCCAAGCCGCATGGAGCGCAGCGTACCCGGCGAGGCGAGGCGCTGAAAGGGGTCATGAGGCCCCCGTT
>JBGAJT010000144.1:0-8551 GCA_044224785.1 Candidatus Nanopelagicales bacterium
GCTCGGCTCGCTCGAGCAGCTGCGCTCCGTGGGCGAGTCGGACGTGCTCGACGCCGACCGCGGCGTGGTGCTCCTGCGCCGTCCGCTCGGTCCCGCCCTCGTGCTCGCCCCGTGGAACGCACCGACCTTCGTCGCGGTGGCGAAGCTCTCGAGCGCCCTCGCCGCCGGCTGCCCTGTCATCCTCAAGCCGTCCGAGTGGGCGCCCGGCGGATGCCAGATCGTCGCCGACGTGATCGAGGACGTGGTGCGCCGCCATGGACTCCCACCGGCGACGTTCCAGCTGGTGCACGGGGCCGCGGCAGTGGGCTCCCAGCTGGCCGGGGACCCGCGCGTGCGCGCCATATCCTTCACGGGTGGGGCACCTGCGGGTCGCGCGGTCGCCACCGCCGCGGCGCCGCACTTCACCGCCCTCCAGCTGGAGCTCGGCGGCCACAACCCGGCGGTCGTCCTCGACGACGCGGACATCGAGCTCACCGCGGCGGCACTCGTCGACGGCATGACCAAGCTCAACGGGCAGTGGTGCGAGGCGCCCGGGAAGGTCCTTGTGCCGCAGCACCTGCACGACCCGCTGGTCGAGGCGCTGCTCCACCGGCTCGGCTCGGTCGTCGTCGGTCACTGCCTCGACGAGGCGACGGACGTCGGGCCGCTGGCGTACGAGCTGCACCGCTCCCGGGTCGAGGAGGAGGTCGGGCGGCTGGTGGCGGCAGGCGGCACCCGCCTGGCCGCGGCCGAGATCCCGGACCTCGACGGCTGGTTCTTCGTGCCGTCGTTGATCGTCGGGCTGCCCGCCGCCGCATCGACCCGGGAGCTGTTCGGCCCGGCGATCACCGTCCACGCGGTCCCGACGACCGCCGACGCCCTCGCCGCGGCGGACGGCCCGGAGACCGGCCTGGCGGGCTTCGTCTTCGGGACGGACACCGCCGCCGCACTCGACGTGGCCGCGCGCATCCCGGCGGGAGAGGTCCGCGTCAACGGGTGCAAGCTCGCCGACCTCGCCGACGGCTCGGAGCAGAGCTTCTGGAACAACGCCGGGATCGGTGGGCACGGGCCGACCGACATGGTTCGGTTCTTCCAGGGCCGCAGGACCATCGGCCTGGACGACCCCACGCTGCCCATCTGATCGACCGCGAGCACGAGCGAGGAGAGGCATGCAGCATGCCGACGCGACCGGTGATCGGGATCCCCGCCGTGTTCACGACGGCGCAGGGGGGGGGTTCTGACACGAGCACGCCCACCTGGTCGCCGACACCTACCTCGCGGCGGTCTGGGAGGCGGGAGGGCTGCCGATCGCCGTACCGCCGCTCGGGGGCGGCGACCCCGACGCGATGGACCAGGTGCTCGAGCGCGTCGACGGCCTCCTGCTCGTCGGCGGCGCCGATCTCGACCCCCTCGAGTACGGCGAGCACCCGCACGAGCTGCTCGAGGAGACCTCGCACGTGCGGGACAGCTGCGAGATCCCGCTCGTCCGCCGCGCGATCGAGCGGGACGTGCCCCTCCTCGGCGTGTGCCGCGGCCTGCAGGTGATGAACGTGGCGGGCGGCGGGACGCTGCACCAGGACCTCGTGCACGAGGGCTTCTCCGACCGCCGACCGGCACCCGGGCAAGTGGACCACACGACGTTCCACGACACGCAGGTGGAGGAGGGCACCATCCTGGCGGGCATCGTTGGTGCCGACACCCTGCAGGTCAACTCCCACCACCATCAGGGCGTGGCGACGGTCGCGGCAGGTGCCACCGTCGCGGCGCGGGCCACCTCGGACGGCTGCGTCGAGGCGCTGGAGTGGCCCGCCAACCGGTTCGCCCTCGGGGTCCAGTGGCACCCTGAGAAGCCACGCACGGCCGCCTTCTTCAGTGCTCTCGTCGAGGCGGCGTCGCAGCGCCGTACCGACGCCTGATCCGCTCGACACGACCATCGGAACGGATTACCCCATGTCCCAGTCCATCGCCGCCTTCGCCAACCACCTCCCCGTCAGGATCCGTTTCGGCGAAGGGGTGGCCGCGACGCTGAACGATGTCGTCCGCGAGGCGGGTGACACGAGGGCCTTCGTCATGCTCGACGAGGGGATCGAGCAGTTCAACCCCGCGGCCGCGGCGCTGGTGGGCCAGCTGACGAACGACGCCGGGCTCGAGACCACCTTCTTCCACAAGCCGGCCGGCGAGCCGAGCATCGAGATTGTCGACGACGCCATCGCCGCGCTCGCCGCGTCCGGAGCCGGCGTGGTCGTGGCGATCGGGGGCGGCTCGGTCATCGACACGGCCAAGGCCGCCCGCCTGTGCGCGGAGCTCGGCGTGGACTTCCGTGGCTTCCTCGCCTCCGACCGCACCTACCCGACGCCGTCCCGGTCGCTGATCGCGCTGCCCACCAGCGCCGGCACCGGCTCGGAGGTGTCCGGCGGCGCGGTCATCTCCGACCTGCAGAACAACACCAAGTCGGGCATCGCCAACCCCAGCCTGCGCCCGCAGTACGCGCTGGTCGACCCGCGCCTGACCTACTCGATGCCGCCGTCGATGACCGCCAACACCGGGATCGACGCGCTGGCCCAGGCCATCGCCGGCATGGTGGCGAAGGTGCGCACCCCGATCGGGGACGCGATCGCGCTCGAGGCGGTCCGCATGATGGGACGCTCGCTGGTCCGGGCGACCCAGGACGGGTCGGACGCCGCGGCCCGTGCCGACATGGCGTGCGGCAGCATGATGGCGGGCCTGACGATGAACATCTCGGACTGCACGGCGGAGCACTCCCTCGGCCAGGCGATCGGCGGGGTCAAGCACGTGCCGCACGGCCTCACCATCGGCCTCGTCCTCGCCGAGACGCTCGAGCGCGAGGCCGCGCACGTGCCCGACCAGCTCGAGCGGGTGGCCGACGCGCTCGGCGTCCCCGCGGACGGCACCGCGGACGGATCGCGCTGCGTGCGGGCGATCCGGCAGATCCTCGCCGACCTCCGGTTCCCGGTCCTGCGCGACATCGGCGTGACCGAGGACGAGCTCGACCTGCTCACCGATCTCGCGCTTCAGGACTTCTTCATCACCATGTCGCCGGTCCCCTGGACCAGGGACGAGGTGTACGCCGCGTTCCGGGCCGCGTACGACCTCGAGTCCCGCTGACGGTTCCCCGCATCCGAGGCGTGACACGAGGGCGGACCACGACGAGCCGGCCGGAGATCCTTCGCCCCTGTGCCGCTCACGCAGCGGCTGGCACACTGGCCGGATGGCCCACGTCGTCGACTTCGTCACCGTGTCCACCGAGGGGCTGGAGTCCTCCCCCGTCGCGGCGGCCCTCGCGGGACTGCGCGCGAACGAGGCGCGGTACTTCCGCACCAAGTACGACGCGACCTTCACCACCGAGCGGGCCACGAGCCCGGCGGGGAAGAAGCTCGTCGCGTACGTCGCGAAGGTCCTGCGCGACGAGCGCGGCATCGTGATCGCGTCGCCGCCCCTCGAGGCCGCCGAGCTGCTGGTCGACGGCATCCGCTGGACGCACGTCTTCTACGAGTCGGGTCTCGCGGTCAACGTGCTCTACACGTTGGAGGACGGCGGAAAGCGCGCCGTCGGCTTCAAGCTCGCCGAGGGCATGGACGTGCCCGAGGAGCTCTCCTCGTTCAAGTTCGCCCGGCAGCGCTCGAAGCTCGCCGGCACCATCCGCGGGTCGTTCTTCGTCATCAAGGGCGAGCACTGACCGTGGCGGAGACCGGCGGCGAGGTCTCGGTCTGGATGGACGCGACGCCCGCCCAGGTGTGGGCCCTGGTCAGCGACGTCACCCGTATCGGCGAGTTCTCCCCCGAGACGTTCGAGGGGAGGTGGACCGGCAGGTCGACCGGTCCCGAGGTAGGGGCGACGTTCGCGGGCCACGTGAGGCGCAACGGGGTGGGTCCGACGTACTGGTCGCCCTGCCGCGTCACCCGGTGCGTGCCCGGGGAGGTCTTCGAGTTCGCCGTCGGCCTCGACAGCGTCTCGCTCACCCACTGGGGCTACCGGCTCGAGCCCCGCGACGGCGGCACGCTCGTGACCGAGTACTTCCGGCTCGAGCCGGCGTTCTACATGCGGGTCTACTGGGCGATCCTGGGCCGCGGCCGGGGTCGCACCAACGAGCGCGGCATGCGGACGACGCTCGAGCGCATGAAGGTGGTCCTGGAAGCCTGAGAACGGTCACTGGTCGCCGCGCGCCGGCTCGAAGGAGAGGTGTGGGACATGGGCAAGCTCGTCGGGGCCCTCGCGGCGGCCGGGCTCGTCGCCGTCGCGGCGGTGGTCGCGGCGCCCGCCGTGCGTCGGCAGAGGCGCACGATGGACGCGATCGACCCCGAGCTGCGCGCGCGTGAGGCCTACCTCCCGATCACGTTCAACCCGCTCACCGTACGGCTGCGTCGACGGCGGCCCGCGGACCCGGCCCCGGACCTCACGGGCGTCGAGCTGCGCGTTCTGCACCTCCCGCCCGACGGGGGTCTCGACGGTGTCACCGTGCGTGTCTGCA
The DNA here is from genome assembly GCA_044224785.1 of Candidatus Nanopelagicales bacterium. Taxonomy (GTDB): domain Bacteria; phylum Actinomycetota; class Actinomycetes; order S36-B12; family CAIYMF01; genus Longivirga. Next base: position 4,469 of record JBGAJT010000144.1, read on the forward strand.
CACCGACCACGCGCGCGGTGCCGGGCCCGGCCGTCCTCTACGTCCACGGCGGCGGCTACGTCGTGGGGACGGCCGAGAGCGACGACGGGAAGTGTGCCCGGATGGCCCGTGCGCTCGGGGCCGTGGTGGTCAGCGTCGACTACCGGCTCGCCCCGGAGCACCCGTTCCCGGCCGCGCACGAGGACTGCCTGCGCGCACTGCGCTGGCTTCACGCCGCGAGCGACAGCCTGGGCATCGATCCGAGCCGGGTCGCGGTCAGCGGCGAGAGCGCGGGAGGCGGCCTGGCCGCCGGGCTCGTGGGCGTGGCCAAGTACTACCTCTGGCTGCCGACGCCCGAGGAGCTCGGCATCCCCGCCGACCTCGCGCCCCGCCTCGCCGACCGCTACCTCGCCCTCAAGGCCGCCGGCCGCCTCTGAACCCGCGAGCACGGTGGACGACGTCGTCGTGCGCCGGGCACGACGGGCTACCGTGGCAGGACGACGTTCCCACCCCGGTACTACCCGGGTAGCATCGACCGCGTGAAGGTGTCCGTGTCCCTCCCCGACGACGACGTTGCGTTCCTCGACGGCTACGCCGCCGACCACGACCTCGGCTCGCGGTCCGCCGCGCTGCAGGCGGCCGTGAGCCTGCTGCGCACGCGCGGCCTCGCCTCCGACTACGCCGCGGCCTGGGACGCCTGGGACTCCGATCCCGACGCCGCGCTCTGGGACGCGGTCCCGGGCGACGCCGGATGAGGCGCGGCGAGGTCCGCTGGGTCGACCTCGACCCGGCCCGCGGCTCCGAGGCGTCGAAGCGTCGACCCGCCGTCGTGGTCAGCAACGACGCGGCGAACGCGGCAGCGCTCGCTCACGGCCGCGGCGTCGTCACCGTCGTGCCGGTCACGTCGAGCACGTCGAGCGTCCTGTCGTTCCAGGTGCTCCTGCCGCGCCGGGCCTCGGGGCTCAAGCACGACTCGAAGGCCCAGGCCGAGCAGGTGCGGGCGATCTCGGTCGACCGCATCGGGGCGCTGGTGGGACTGCTGCCGCCGCACGTCGTGGCCGAGCTCGACGACGCGCTGCGCCTGCACCTCGGCCTCTAGTGCCAGCACGAGCTCAGAGGTCGCGGTTCCAGTCGGTGACGACGGCGCGCAGCTCGGGGGTGAGCCGGTCCCACGCGACGGCGAACGCCGCGGTGCCCTCCTCGTCGCGCACGCGGGCGCGGGCGGCGTTGTCGCGGACGAGCGACAGGACGGCCAGACCGCCCAGGAGCGGGAGGGCCACCACCCGCACGGCGAGCTCGATCTCGTGCTGCACGGCGACCTCCTCGGCTTCGTTGCTCGTCCCTGGGATCGGCGCGAGGAGCGGCGTTCTTGAACGTGATGCCCGTCGCCCACCCGTGCGCGCGCGTCAGAGACCGGCCCCGACACCGCCGAGCGCGGCCGCCAGCGTGAGCACCAGGAGGGCGCCGACCGTGCCGAGCGCGCCCAGGACGGCGACGGCGATCGTCAGGCCCAGGCAGGTCGAGTGCCACACCGCGGCCGACTCGTAGGACCTGTGCAGCGCCTCGGCGTACGAGCCCTCCGTCCCCTTCCAGACGATCAGCGCGGTCGCCCAGAGGACCCAGCCCAGGATCACGCCGGCCCAGACCGCCCGCTCCCAGGCGCCGAGCGGCCCGACCCCGCCCGGGGGCTCCAGCCAGCGCATGACCAGCAGCGGCAGCGCGACAGCGCCGGCCAGCGGCAGCAGGCAGCCGAGCTGGAAGCGCAGCGAGATCCGGCGCGGCAGCGGCTCGGACGCCGGCCGCTCGTGCCGCACCGGCTGGTGGTCGGCGTCCTCGTACCAGTCGCGACCTGCCCAGTAGCGCAGCGTCGCGCGTGCCTCGGGGTCGGGGTACCAGCCGGCCGGGTCGCCCCGGACCGGTCGCTTGTCGTAGGTGGCGCCGGGGAGCGACGGTCCGTCGTCGTGCTCAGGAGTCGTGCCGTGGGTCGACATCGCGCCCACCCCCTCGCGGGGCTCGAGCGGTCCCGCTCACCTCGACGGTAGCCCCGCGCGCGCCAGCGACTCCTGACGAGGCGTCCGGTCGTCGGGGACGCTGCGCCGCTGCGCTCAGCCGGCGTAGGGCAGCGTCTCGGTCATCGCAGCGCGGTCGGCGACGTCACCGAGGTCGCCCGCCCGGGCACCGCGGCGGCCGAGGGTGAAGACGTAGAGGAGGAACGCGATCCAGACGACGGCGCCGATCGCGATCCGGGCCCAGGTCGGCAGCGGGGACGGCGTCACGAAGGCCTCGACCACTCCGCTGACGAGCAGGACGACGACGAGGCCGAGCGCGATGGTGAGGGTCGACCTGCCCTCCTCCGCGAGCGCGACCGACCGGGGTCTGGCGCCGGGCGCGATGATCTGCCACCCGAGGCGGATCCCCGCTCCCCCGGCGACGAACACCGCCGTGAGCTCGAGCAGGCCGTGCGGCGTGATGAGACCGAAGAACAGGTCGAGCCGACCGGAGTAGGCCATCAGCCCGCCGACCAGCCCGACGTTGAGCGCGTTCTGCCACAGGATGTAGACGCCGGGCAGGCACAGCAGCGCGCCGCCGACGAGCGCCAGCGCGGAGACCCACGCGTTGTTGGTCCACACCTTGAAGGCGAACGACCCCGCCGGGTTGGACGAGTAGTAGTCGGCGAAGTCCTGGTCGACGAGCTGCTTGAGCTCGTCGGGCGACGCGACCGCGGCGACGACGTCGGGGTTGGACGCGACCCACGCGCCGATCGCCGTCGCCACCACCGCCGTCGCGACGCCGACGCTGATCCACCACCACCGCGCGCGGTAGACCGCGACGGGGAACGAGACCGTGACGAAGCGGGACACGTCGTCCCACGTCGCGCCGCTCGCCCCGGTGACCGCAGCACGGCCCTCGGCGACCAGCGCCGAGAGGCGCGACACCAGCGCCGGGTCGGGCGCCGAGGACTGCACGATCGAGAGGAGGGTCGCGGTGCGCTGGTAGAGGTCGAGGAGCTCGTCGGCCTCGGCCCCGGACAGGCGACGACGGCGGGTGGCCAGCTCGTGCAGCCGGTCCCACTCGGCACGGTGCGCCGCGACGAACGCGTCGATCTCCACCCGTGCGCCTCCTGCCGACCCGACGACGTGCTGCGAGACTAACCGGGTGTCGACCTCCTCGGGTGACTGGACCACCCTCGTGCCCGTCACGGGCGAGGCGGTCGCGCTCGACCTGCGCATCGCGCAGTTCCCGAGCCGCACCCTCGGTCTGGCCCTCGACCTGCTCGTGCAGTTCGGCGCGCTGCTGCTCATGGTCTGGCTGGCGTCGAACATCGCCTCGCAGGTCGACGGCGCGGCGGCGTCGGCGATCACGCTCGTCTCCGTCGTCGCCGTCATCGTCGGGCTGCCCACGCTGCTCGAGACGCTCACCCGCGGTCGCTCGCTGGGGAAGCTCGCCGCCGGGCTGCGCGTGGTACGCGACGACGGCGGCCCGGTGCGGTTCCGCCACTCCTTCGTGCGCGCGCTGTTCATGCTCGTCGACTTCTGGATCTCCGCCGGATCGGTCGGCCTGATCTGCTCGCTCGCCTCGACGCGCGGCAAGCGCCTCGGCGACCACTTCGCCGGCACCGTCGTCGTGCGCGAGCGCGTCCCCAAGCGGGTGTCGGCCGACCAGCACGTCTACGCCATGCCGCCGGGCCTCGAGGGCTGGGCGTCGACCATCGACCTCGCCCGGCTGCCCGACGTCAGCGCCCTGCAGGCCCGGCAGCTGCTCGCCCGCGGCCCGGCGATGGACCCCACCGTCCGGGCCACGATGGGCGCGCAGCTCGCGGCCGAGTTCTCCTCCTACGTCGCACCCCCGCCGCCCGCGGGCACGCCGGCCGAGGCCTACCTCGCCGCCGTCCTCACCGAGCGGCTGCGCCGCGTGGTCGCGTGGTTGCGCCGGCCGCGCGAGAAGCCGCCGGCCGCGGACGTGACGGAGACGGTGCTAATGCCGGTGCCCGTCGGCCGGGGGTCGTAATACCGTTAGATGCCTTGCGCCCGCCGGGCGAGAACCCCGAGCCGGTCGCTCGACCACTTTCCAGCCGCATCCTCAGCCGACGAACACCCCCTGGGT
>JBGAJT010000145.1:0-8541 GCA_044224785.1 Candidatus Nanopelagicales bacterium
CGACGAGGTAGGACGCGAGCGTGAACGGCGCGCCGGCGAAGCCGATGAGCGGGGTGGTGCCGAGCTCCTCGGTGAGCGCGGTGGCGGCGGCGAGCACCGTCGCGACGTCGTCGGGCTCGAGGTCGCGCAGGCGCTCGACGTCGGCCGCGGTCCGGAACGGCTCGGCGACGACCGGGCCGACGCCGGGCTTGATGTCGAGGTCGACGCCGATGGCCTTGAGCGGGACGACGATGTCGCTGAAGAAGATGGCGGCGTCGACGCCGTAGCGCCGTACCGGCTGCATCGTGATCTCCACGACGAGGTCGGTGCGGAAGCACGACTCGAGCATCGCGGTGCCCTCGCGGACCGCGCGGTACTCCGGCAGCGACCGCCCCGCCTGCCGCATGAACCAGACCGGCGTGTGCGGCACGTCGAGGCGACGGGCGGTGCGCACGAGAGGGGCGTCGGCCGTGCGGCCGTCGACGAGCGGGTGCGAGGCGGGGAGCGTGTCGGTCACGCGCCCGATCGTCCCACGCGGGCCGGGCACCGCCTGCCGGGGCACCGCGCGGATCGCTCGCCGGGTCTCGGGCGCGCCGCCGACGGAACGCGCCGACGGCGACCTACCCTCGCGCTGTGACCAGCCGGGACCGCGACGCGCGAGACGGGACGACCCCCGTGCCCGCTGACTTCGCGACGGCGCTGGCGAGCATCCGGGCCGCCGAGCTCCGGCCCGAGATCGTCATCGAGGAGACGCCGGCCCCGCAGCGGCTCTCGCCGTTCGCGGTCGCGCTGCAGGCCGAGGTCCTCGTCGGGGAGGACGAGGCCGCGAGCGGACGGTTCGTCCTGCTGCACGACCCCAGCGGCCAGGAGCCGTGGGACGGCGAGTTCCGCGTCGTCACCTTCGCCAAGGGCACCGTCGAGCTCGACATCGCCGAGGACCCGATGCTCACCGAGGTCGCCTGGGCCTGGCTCGAGGAGGCCCTCGAGGCCCGCGGAGCGGCCTACCGCGCCGAGTCGGGCACCGTCACCCGGACGGCGTCGCAGTCCTTCGGGGAGATCGCCGACCGCGCCCCCTCCGGCGACGTCGAGATCCGGGCGTCCTGGACGCCCGCCACGCCCGACATCGGGGCCCACCTCGAGGCCTGGGCCGACGTCCTCGCGCAGGTGGCGGGGCTCCCGCCGCTGCCTCCCGGCGTCGCCACGCTGCCCAGCCCTCGTCGGCGCTGACCTGCACCGCTGGCGCCGTCCGCTGGGCGGCGGCCGGCCCGAGCGCGTCCGGCCACGGTCCGGCCACCGGGACTCACCCGTTCGTGTCACCGCAGTCACCCGAACCGGTTCCCCGAAACGGGTCAAGACCCCGCTCCCCCGGGTCGATAGCCCTCTCGTAGCCGGATGGAAGGCGTCCGGCACTGGTGATGCCCGGGAGGCGTGCCGTGGTCGCACTGGTCGAGCGCACTGCAGCGGTGGTGCCGCTGCCGAGGGCTCGTTTCACGGCCCTGGTCGTGGCGGAGTCCGCCGCGCGCCGGCAGAACCTCGTCGGGCGGCTGCGCCTGCTCGGCGCCCGCGACGTCATCGAGGCCGCGAGCGGTGCCGAGGCCCGCGTCCGCGCTCATCACGAGGGCCAGCGCGACCTCGTCGTCATCGAGGGCGGCCTGTTCGACGGCCCGGCGCTCCCGCTGCTCGGCGATCTGCGCAACCTCGGCTGGCGCCGCGTCGTCCTGCTGACCGTCCGCGACGACCCCTACGCCGTCCGCGCCGCCATCAACGCCGGCGTCCGCTGCTACGTCGTCACCCCCGAGGACTCCCCCGCCGCGGCCGCCGCCCCGGTCGCCCGGCTCCGCCCGCGCGGCGGCTCTCCCGACGAGCTGTCGGCCCGCGAGGTCGAGGTGCTCCAGCTGGTCTCGGAGGGCCGCTCCAACAAGGACATCGGCGACGCGCTGGGCCTGTCCGCGCTCACCGTGAAGAGCCACCTCGCGCGCATCGCGCGCAAGGTCGGCACGGGCGACCGTGCCGAGATGGTCGCGCACGCCATGCGTGCCGGCCTCGTCCGCTGAGGCCCCGGGGCCGGTCCTGGCCTCCCCGGTACCTCGGCTGCGGCGCTGCGTCGCGCCCCGGCGCCCGCGCGTCACTATCCTGAGCGCGTGACGGACGCCGAGGATCCCGCGCCGGACCCCGTCGTCCCCGAGCGCGAGGTCGAGGCGCTCACCGCCCCGCGCGAGGGCGTCCCGCCCGTCATCACCACCGACGCCGCCCTGCGCGACACCGCCGAGGCGATCGCCGAGGGCACCGGACCGGTCGCGGTCGACGCCGAGCGCGCCTCCGGCTACCGCTACGGCCAGCGCGCCTACCTCGTCCAGCTCCGCCGCGAGGGCAGCGGCACCCACCTCGTCGACCCCATCGCCGTGCGCGACCTCGCGCCGCTCTCCGCCGCGCTCGCCGGCACCGAGTGGGTGCTGCACGCGGCGTCGCAGGACCTGCCGTGCCTGCGCGAGATCGGGCTGGCCCCCGACTCCCTGTTCGACACCGAGCTGGCCGGGCGGCTGCTCGGCCGGCCGCGCGTCGGGCTCGCCGCGCTGCTCGAGGAGGTCCTCGGCTTCTCGCTGGCCAAGGAGCACTCCGCGGCGGACTGGTCGACCCGGCCGCTGCCCGAGCCCTGGCTGCGCTACGCCGCCCTCGACGTCGAGCTCCTCGTCGAGCTCCGCGATGCGCTCGAGGCCGAGCTCGAGGAGTCCGGGAAGCTCGGGTGGGCGCACGAGGAGTTCGAGGCCGCGCGGCTGGCGCCTCCCGCCGCGCCGCGGGTGGACCCGTGGCGGCGCACCTCCGGGCTGCACAAGGTCCGCAAGCCGCGGCAGCTCGCCGTCGTCCGCTCGCTCTGGGAGCGGCGCGACGACATCGCCCGGCGCCGCGACACCTCGCCCGGACGCGTCCTGCCCGACGCCGCGCTCCTGGCTGCCACCCTGGCGACCGTGCCGGGCCAGCGCACCGAGCTCACCGCGCTGCCGGCCTACGCCGGACGCGGGGCCAAGTGCCACCTGAGCGACTGGCAGGGCGCGGTCGACGTCGCGCTCGCCCTCCCCGACTCCGCGCTGCCGCCCTCGTCGCTCCCCGCCGACGGGCCGCCCCCGCCGCGTTCCTGGCCCGACCGCGACCCGGCCGCGGCCGCCCGGCTCGCGGCCGCCCGCACGGTCGTGTCCGAGCTGGCCGAGGAGCGGACCATGCCGGTCGAGAACCTGCTCCCGCCCGACCTGCTCCGCCGGATCTGCTGGACCCCGCCCGAGCTCGACGCCGAGCTCGACGACGAACCGCTGCGCGAGGCGCTGCTTTCCGGCGGCGCGCGCCGCTGGCAGGTCGAGCAGGTGCTCGAGCCGCTGCTCGCCGCGCTGCGCGACCCCGCGTCCGTCCAGCGGGACGTGCCCGTTCCGGTTGAGACAGGTGGCGCTACCGTGGTGAGGTAACCCTCACCTAGCGGGAGGAGCCGCGCTCGATGTTCGCCAACTACCTGATCGGCCTGCGCGAGGGCCTCGAGGCCTCGCTCATCGTCGGCATCCTGGTGGCGTACGTCGTGAAGGCGGGGCACCGCCAGCGGCTCGGCGCGGTCTGGGCCGGCACCGGCATCGCGATCGCCCTCTCCCTCGGGTTCGGCGCGCTGCTCACCGCGACGTCGCGGTCGCTGTCGGAGGAGGCCGAGCACGCGTTCGCCGGCCTCATGTCGATCATCGCCGTCGCGCTCGTGACCTGGATGGTCTTCTGGATGCGGCGCACGGCGCGCGAGATGCGCGGCGAGCTGCACGGCCGGCTCGACAAGGCGCTGCTCTCCGGCGGGTTCGCGCTCGGCATCGTCGCCTTCGTCGCGGTCGTGCGCGAGGGTCTCGAGACCGCGCTGTTCCTGTGGGCCGCGACCTCGGCGTCGGAGGGCACGGCCGCCGCTCTGGGCGGCGCCCTCCTCGGCATCCTCACCGCCGTCGTCATCGGCTGGCTGGTCTACCGCGGCGCCGTCCGCATGAACCTCGCGACGTTCTTCACCTGGACGGGCGCCGCGCTGATCGTCGTGGCCGCCGGCGTCCTCGCCTACGGCGTGCGCGACCTGCAGGAGGCCGGCTGGCTCCCGGGTGGCGACAGCATCGCCTTCGACCTGTCCGGCACCATCGACGAGGACGGCCCGCTCGGCACGGTGCTCGGCGGCTTCCTGCACTTCGACCCGATCACGACCTGGCTGCAGGCCATCGTCTGGGTCGTCTACCTGGTCGTCACCCTGACGATCTACTTCCGCCCGCAGCGCCCGAGCAAGCCGGTGGCGGCCGAGGTGTCGCAGCCCACGCTGGTCTCGCCTCCCACCGCCTGATCCCGCGCCAGACTGGGGCCGTGGCCCAGCCCGACCCCGCCCTCGTCGCCGCGATCCGCGACGCCCTCCGTGACGCCGCCGAACCCGAGCGCGCCGAGGACATGCGCGCGTACATGAAGTCCGAGCTCCCCTTCCTCGGCGTCGCGAAGCCGGCCCGCACCGCCGCCCTGCGCCCGGTCCTCAAGGGCCTCACGCTCGACCGGCCGACGTGGGAGGCGACCGTCCGCGCGCTCTACGACCACGCGGCCTTCCGGGAGGAGCGCTACGCCGCCCTCGCGCTGCTGGCCGCGAAGGTCGGCCGACGCTGGCACGATCCCGACCTCGTCCCGCTGCTCGAGCACCTCGTCGTCACCGGCGCCTGGTGGGACCTCGTCGACGAGACGGCCGGCAAGCACGTCGCCCCGACCCACCGAGCCCACCCCGCCGCCATGGCCGCGGTGCTGCGCGGCTGGTCGGTCCACGACGACCTGTGGCTGCGGCGCACGGCGATCCTCGGCCAGCTCGGCTCGGGCCACGCCACCGACCGCGACCTGCTCGTCGACGTCATCGCCCCCAACCTCGAGCGCCCCGAGTTCTGGCTGCGCAAGGCGATCGGCTGGGCCCTGCGCGAGCTCGCCCACCGCGACCCCGACTGGGTCCGCGCCTACGTCGAGGCCACCCCGGCCCTCTCCCCGCTGAGCCGACGCGAGGCGACCAAGCACCTGTGACCGGGCCGGTCCCGCGCGGGCGGGCGGGGGGTCGTGGCGGTTCTTGTTACCGGCGGGTAGCATCGGCCCGGACGGCGGTCGACCGCTGCCCCGTGCCCCTCCCGAGGAGTCCCCGTGTCCCCCACCCGCGCCGTGCGCGACGTCGTCCTCGTCGACGCCGCCCGCACCCCGTTCGGCAAGGCCGGAGCCAGCGGCCTCTACGCCGAGACCCGCGCCGACGACCTCGTGGTCGCCGTCTTCCGCGAGCTGCTGCGCCGCAACCCCGACCTCCCGCCGGAGCGCATCGACGACGTCGCGATCGCGGCCACGACGCAGATCGGCGACCAGGGCCTCACCCTCGGGCGCACCGCCGGCCTCCTCGCGGGCTTCCCGCGCTCGGTCCCGGGCCAGTCGGTCGACCGGATGTGCGCCGGCGCCATGACCGCCGTCACCAACCTCTCCAGCGGCATCGGCGTCGGCGCCTACGACGTCGTCGTCGCGGGCGGTGTCGAGCACATGGGCCGCCACCCGATGGGCGAGGGCATCGACCCCAACCCGCGCATCATCAGCGAGAAGCTCGTCGACCCCGAGGCCCTGCTCATGGGCAAGACGGCGGAGAACCTCCACGACCGCTTCCCGCACCTCACCAAGGCGCGCGCCGACGAGTACGCGCTGCGCAGCCAGGAGAAGACCGCCAAGGCCTACGCCGACGGCGTCATCCAGCCCGACCTCGTCCCGATCGCCACGCGCACCGCCGCGGCCGGCTGGGGCCTCGCGACGGTCGACGAGCCGCCGCGGCCCGAGACCACGCTCGAGGGCCTCGCGTCGCTGAAGACGCCGTTCCGCGCGCACGGCCGCGTCACCGCGGGCAACTCCGCGGGGCTCAACGACGGCGCCACCGGCGCGATCCTCACCGCCGAGGAGGTCGCCGACGAGCTCGGCCTCACCAAGAAGGCCCGCCTGGTGTCCTTCGCCTTCGCCGGCGTCGAGCCCGAGGTCATGGGCGTCGGCCCGGTACCGAGCACCGAGAAGGCGCTGGCCCGTGCGGGTCTCACGATCGACGACATCGGCCTGTTCGAGGTCAACGAGGCGTTCGCCGTCCAGGTGCTCGCCTTCCTCGACTCGTTCGACATCGCCGACGACGACCCGCGCGTGAACCCCTTCGGCGGCGCGATCGCCGTCGGCCATCCGCTCGCGTCGTCGGGCATCCGGCTGATGGCCTACCTCGCGAAGAGCTTCGAGCAGCACCCCGAGGTCCGCTACGGCCTCACGACCATGTGCATCGGTCTCGGCATGGGCGGCACGGTCATCTGGGAGAACCCGAACTACGACGGCAAGGACGCGTGACCGACGTGAGCGACTCCACCACCACCCCCGCCGCGCCCGACGAGATCGTCACGCGCGCGCTGCTCCGCCTCGTCGACCTCCCCGGCGGCGCCGGCAAGGCCGCGCTCATCACCCTCGACAACGGGTTCGACCACACCAAGCCGAACACCTTCGGCCTCGGTGGCCTCGACTCGCTGGCCGAGACGCTCGGCCACGTCGCCGCAGCCGCGGAGGCGGGTGAGATCGTCGCGGTCGCCGTCACCGGCAAGCCGTTCGTCTTCGGCGTCGGCGCCGACCTCACCGGCGTCGCGCGGATCACCAGCTCCGAGCAGGCCCGCGAGGTCAGCGCACGCGGCCACCGCGTCCTGCGCCGCCTCGGCGAGCTGCCCGTCCCGTCCTTCGCGTTCGTCAACGGCGCGGCGATGGGCGGCGGCCTCGAGATCGCTCTGCACTGCACCTACCGCTCGGTCTCGACCGGTGCGGGCCTCCTCGCCCTGCCCGAGGTCGGTCTCGGCCTCATCCCGGGCTGGGGCGGCGCCTGGCTGCTGCCGAACCTCATCGGCGCGGAGCGGTCCGTGAAGGTGATCGTCGAGAACCCGCTGAGCCAGAACCGGATGCTGAAGCCGGCCGAGGTCCTCTCGCTGGGCATCGCCGACATCGCGTTCGAGCCCGCCGACTTCCTCGTGCAGTCGCTGCGCTGGGCCGCCTCGGTGGTCAACGGCGAGACCGTGGTCCAGCGCCCCGAGGTCGACCGCGGCCAGGCGTGGGACGACGCCGTGGCGGCCGGTCGCGCGCTGGCCGACCTCAAGCTGCACGGCGCGGCCCCGGCGGCGTACCGCGCGCTCGACCTCGTCGAGGCCGCGAAGACGGCGACCCGCGACGAGGGCTTCGCCGCGGAGGACGACGCGATCGCCGAGCTCACCATGACCGACGAGCTGCGGGCCGGGCTGTACGCCTTCGACCTCGTGCAGCGCCGTGCCAAGCGCCCGGTCGGCGCCCCCGACAAGTCGCTCGCCCGTCCGATCACCAAGGTCGGCGTCGTCGGCGCCGGGCTCATGGCCAGCCAGCTCGCGCTGCTGTTCGTGCAGCGCCTCGAGGTGCCGGTGCTCATGACCGACCTCGACCAGACGCGCGTCGACAAGGGCGTGGCCTACGTCCACGGCGAGATCGACAAACTCGTCGCCAAGGGCCGGCTCAGCAACGACAAGGGCAACCGGCTGCGCGCGCTGGTCACCGGTGCGACGACGAAGGACGGCTTCGCCGACGCCGACGTCGTCATCGAGGCCGTCTTCGAGGACCTCAAGGTCAAGCAGCAGGTGTTCGCCGAGGTCGAGGCCGTCGTGTCCGACACCTGCGTCCTGCTCACCAACACCTCCTCCCTCTCGGTCACGGCGATGGCCGAGAACCTGCAGCACCCCGAGCGCGTCGTGGGCTTCCACTTCTTCAACCCGGTCGCGCTGATGCCGCTGCTGGAGATCGCGCGCGCCGAGCGCACCGACGACGCCTCGCTCGCGACGGCGTTCGCGCTGGGCAAGGCGCTGCGCAAGTCCTGCGTGCTGGTGAAGGACGCGCCCGCCTTCGTCGTGAACCGCCTCCTCACCCGCTTCATGGGCGAGGTCATGGCGGCCTACGACGAGGGCACGCCGTTCGAGGTCGCGAACGCGGCGGTCGACCCGATGGGTCTGCCCATGTCGCCGTTCGTCCTCGTGCAGATGGTCGGCCCTGCGGTCGCGTTCCACACCAGCGAGACCCTGCACCAGGCGTTCCCGGACCGCTTCGGCGTGTCCGAGAACCAGCGCCGCATGGTCGAGGCCGGCAAGACGGTGCTCCTCGCGTGGGACGGCTCGACCCCGAGCGTCTCCCCCGACGTCGCCGAGCTGTTCACGGTCGGGAGCACGCCGTCGACCACCGACGAGGTGCGTCAGCGCGCCCTCGACGCGGTCGCGGACGAGGCCCGCCGGATGCTCGACGAGGGCGTCGTCGCGGCCCCGCAGGACATCGACCTCTGCCTCATGCTCGGCGCGGGGTGGCCCGGCCACCTCGGCGGTATCACGCCCTACCTCGACCGTACGGGGACCAGCGAGCGCGTGACCGGCCAGCGCTTCCTGCCGCCGGGCGTCGCCAGCGTCGGCTGACGAGCACGACCCGCCGAGGGCCCCAGGACGCTGCCGCGTCCCGGGGCCCTCGCACCACCCCGGGCCCCCGATC
>JBGAJT010000146.1:0-8495 GCA_044224785.1 Candidatus Nanopelagicales bacterium
CGTGGTCTTCCCGCTCGACGACGTGCACGTGATGGCCTACCACCGGGTGGTCGCCGACCTCTCCGGGCAGAGCGTCGAGGAGCTCCTCGTTGCGCTCGACGAGGCCGGCTTCGACGTGTCGTCCGCGTCGTCGGCCGTCGCGCCGACGGCGCCCCACGAGTTCGGCGTCCACGTCGACGGCGACTGGTTCGTGGCCCGGGCGCGCGACGTCGACGAGGAGGACCCGCTGGCCCGCCTCGACGTCTCGGTCCTGCAGGACCGCGTCCTCGGTCCGCTGCTCGGCATCGGCGACCCGCGCACCGACGCGCGCATCGCCTTCGTCGGCGGGATCCGCGGCACCGGCGAGATCGAGCGGCTGGTCGGCTCGGGGCGCTACGCCGTCGGCTTCACGCTGTTCCCGACCTCGACCGCCGAGCTGGTCGCGGTGGCCGACAGCGGCGCGGTGATGCCGCCGAAGTCGACGTGGTTCGAGCCCAAGCTCGCCAGCGGGCTGTTCCTGCACCCGCTGCGCTGACGACGCCGCCCGGCAGCAGGCTCAGCCGAGCAGGGCGCGCGCGGCGTAGGCGTGGAAGTCGGCCGACAGGGCGATGTCGTCGACGTGCACCCGCTCGTCCTTGTTGTGGTAGCCGGCGTCGATGACGGCGGCGGGCGTGGTGGCGAACGGGCTGAAGCCGTAGGCCACCGTGGCGAACTCGCGGCGCAGGTAGACGGAGTCGGTGAAGCCCGAGCAGAGCGTGGGGAACAGCGTCGTCCCGAGCCGCTCGTCGGCGAACCGGCGAACGACGTCCCAGAGCGCGCCCTCGGACGTGGAGTAGTTCCCCGGGTTCGGCGGCTCGGGGAGGCTCAGCTCGTAGGCGAGGTCGTCGCCGAGGCGGCGGCGCACGGCGTCGAGGACCTCGCCCTCCGTGGTGCCCGGGAGGATCCGGCAGTCGAGCGTGACGCCGGCGCGGGCCGGGATCACGTTGCGGGCGGCGGCGCCGTGCAGCAGCGTGGGCGTCAGGGTGGTGCCCGCCACCGCCGGGAGGCTGGTCGCGAGGTCGGGGTGCAGCAGGCCGCCCTGCCGGATCGCCTCGGCGAGCCCGAGCCGGTCGACGGCACCCGCGCCGAGCAGCGTCTCGAGCATGACCCGCACCTGCGGGTGGTCCAGCGGCTCGGCCTCGCCGCGGCCGAGCCGGGTGAGCAGCTCCCCGAGCCGGGGGACGGCGTTGTCGCCCAGGGTCGGCGTCGAGGCGTGGCCGGCCTCGCCGAGGGCGTCGACGCGGACCGGGTTCGTGCCCTTCTCGCCGACCGAGATCTCGGTGAGGTGCCGGCCGTCGGACAGGGTGAACCCGATGCCGCCGCCCTCGTTGAGGGCGTAGTCGGTCGCGACGTCGGGGCGCTCGCCGACCAGCCAGTTCATGCCGACCCAGGCGGCGCCGTCCTCCTCGTCGGCCACGACGAGCAGCACGAGGTCGCCCGTGCCGCGCCAGCCCTGCCGCGCCAGGGACGCGAACGCTGCGGTGCGGGCGGCGACCTCGTTCTTCATGTCCACGGCCCCGCGGCCCCAGAGGTAGCCGTCGTCGTCGAGGTCGCCACCGAAGGGCGGGTGGGTCCAGTCGCGGGCGTCGGCGGGCACGACGTCGCTGTGGCCGACCAGGCCCAGGCTCGGTCCGCCGCCGGTGCCTGGGATCCGGGCGATGAGGTTGGCCCGCCGCTCGTCGCGGGCGACCAGCTCCGCTGTGACGCCGGCGTCGGCGAGGTAGTCCGCCAGGACCTCGGCGACCGCGGTCTCGTTGCCGTTCGTGGAGTCGACGCGCAGCAGGTCGACCGCCAGCCGCACCGCCTCGTCGCGGCGTCGGGGGGCGTCGACGTCGTCGACGATCGGGCTCGTGGGCGCGCTCGGGCTGGTCACCGGAGCACGGTAGCCCGGCCCGGCCCGCCCTGTGGCCCATGTCACCTCCCGGGAGCGGAACGCGGGGGGAGCGACCCGTGCCGTGCGGTGGCACACTCACCCACGGACAGCGGAACTCTTGACGACGGGTAGGCAGCCGCATGGCAACGACCGGAATCGATGCTCCCGGGCGCGCGAAGATCTCGGCCCGGACCCTGCGCACCGACGCGTGGTGGATGCAGCCCTTCTTCACCTTCCTGGCGCTGACCGCCTTCGTCGTCTACTCGGCGTGGCGCGTCCTCAGCGGCCAGTTCTACGTGGCCGAGCCCTACGTCTCGCTCTTCTACTCGCCGTGCCTGGCGACGACGTGCGAGGCGGGCGCTGCGCCCGGCGGCCCCATCTCGTGGTGGACGCTGTCGCCCGCGCTGCTGATCGCGTGGATCCCGCTGACGTTCCGCTTCACCTGCTACTACTACCGGAAGGCCTACTTCCGGTCGTTCTGGCTCTCGCCGCCGGCCTGCGCCGTGGCCGAGCCGCACGGCGGGTACACGGGCGAGCGCAAGCTGCCGCTCATCCTCAACAACCTGCACCGCTACGCCTTCTACCTGGCGCTGCTGCTCAACGTGATGCTGACCATCGACGCGGTCGCGGCGTTCCGCAAGCCCGAGGGCGGCTGGGGCTACATCGGACTGGGCACGCTGATCCTCACGGCCAACGCGGTCTGCCTCTGGTTCTACACGCTGTCGTGCCACTCCTGCCGCAGCGCGGTGGGCGGCCGCATCACGCACTTCTCGAAGCACCCGGTCCGCTACAAGATGTGGACGCTCATCTCCAAGCTCAACGAGCACCACATGGCCTGGGCCTGGATCTCGCTGTGCACGGTCGTTCTGGCCGACTTCTACGTCTACCTGCTGGCGTCCGGCGCCCTCAGCGTCGACCCGCACATCTCCTTCTGACGGCCGCGTAAAGGACACCCTCCATGACCGAGCTCGAGCGCCACTCCTTCGACGTCGTCGTCATCGGTGCCGGTGGTGCCGGCCTGCGCGCCGCGATCGAGGCGCGACTCCTGGGCAAGCGCGTCGCCATCGTCTGCAAGTCGCTGTTCGGCAAGGCCCACACGGTCATGGCCGAGGGCGGCATCGCCGCGGCGATGGGCAACGTCAACAGCAACGACAACTGGCAGGTCCACTTCCGCGACACGATGCGCGGCGGCAAGTTCCTCAACTCGTGGCGGATGGCCGAGCTGCACGCCAAGGAGGCGCCGCAGCGCGTGTGGGAGCTCGAGACCTACGGCGCGCTGTTCGACCGCACGCCCGAGGGCAAGATCAGCCAGCGCAACTTCGGCGGCCACGAGTACCCCCGCCTCGCCCACGTCGGCGACCGCTCGGGCCTCGAGCTGATCCGCACGCTGCAGCAGAAGATCGTGTCGCTGCAGCAGGAGGACTACCGCGCCACCGGCGACTACGAGTCGGGCATCAAGATCTTCGCCGAGGTCACCATCACCCGGCTGCTCACCGCGCCCGGTCTCAACGACCGCGGCCGCATCGCCGGCGCCTACGGCTACTACCGCGAGACCGGCGACTTCGTCCTGTTCGAGGCGCCCGCCGTCGTGCTCGCCACCGGCGGCATCGGCAAGACCTTCAAGGTCACCAGCGGCTCGTGGGAGTACACCGGCGACGGTCACGCCCTCGCGATGCGTGCCGGTGCGACGACGCTGAACATGGAGTTCATCCAGTTCCACCCGACCGGCATGGTCTGGCCGCCGTCGGTGAAGGGGATCCTGGTCACGGAGTCGGTCCGAGGGGACGGTGGCATCCTCACCAACTCCGAGGGCAAGCGGTTCATGTTCGACTACATCCCCGACGTCTTCAAGGACAAGTACGCCACGACGCCCGAGGAGGGCGACCGCTGGTACTCCGACCCCGACCACAACCGTCGTCCTCCGGAGCTGCTGCCCCGCGACGAGGTCGCCCGCGCGATCAACAGCGAGGTCAAGGCCGGTCGCGGCACGAAGAACGGCGGCGTCTACCTCGACGTGTCGAGCCGGCTGCCCGCCGACGTCATCAAGAAGAAGCTCCCGTCGATGTGGCACCAGTTCAAGGAGCTGGCCGACGTCGACATCACGACGGAGCCGATGGAGGTCGGTCCCACCTGCCACTACGTGATGGGTGGCGTCGAGGTCGACCCCGACACCGAGCAGACGCTGCTCCCGGGCCTGTTCGCGGCCGGTGAGGTCTCCGGCGGCATGCACGGCTCGAACCGCCTCGGCGGCAACTCGCTCTCCGACCTGCTCGTCTTCGGCCGCCGCGCCGGCCTCGGTGCTGCGGAGTACCTCGACGCGACGGGCGACGCCCGTCCGGTCGTCACCGACGAGATGATCGCCG
Organism: Candidatus Nanopelagicales bacterium; assembly: GCA_044224785.1. Taxonomy (GTDB): domain Bacteria; phylum Actinomycetota; class Actinomycetes; order S36-B12; family CAIYMF01; genus Longivirga. The sequence continues at coordinate 4,255 of JBGAJT010000146.1, forward strand.
ACGCCGAGGCGGAGGCGCTCGCGCCGTACCGCGTCGAGGGCGACGGCGAGAACCCGTACACCATCCACGCCGAGCTCCAGCAGACGATGAACGACCTCGTCGGCATCATCCGCACCGAGTCGGAGATGCAGGAGGCGCTCGACCGTCTCCAGGGCTTCAAGGCACGCGTCAAGAACGCGGGCGTCACGGGCGGCCGGGCCTTCAACCCCGGCTGGCACCTCGCCCTCGACCTCAAGAACATGCTGCTCGTCGCCGAGGCGGTCGCGAAGGCGGCGCTCGAGCGCCAGGAGAGCCGTGGCGGTCACACCCGCGACGACTACCCGGGCATGGACGCCGAGTGGCGCCAGGTCAACATCGTCTGCAAGGCCGCCGACGACGGTGTCGAGATCTACCGCCAGCCGCTCGCGCCGATGCGCGAGGACCTCCTCGAGCTCTTCGACGTGCACGAGCTGGAGAAGTACATGACCGAGGCCGAGCTGCCGAAGGGTGCGCACTGATGGGCTACACCGCCAAGTTCCGCGTGTGGCGCGGCGACGGCCAGGACGGCGACCTGCAGGACTACGCCGTCGAGGTCAACGAGGGCGAGGTCGTCCTCGACATCATCCACCGCATCCAGGCGACGCAGGCCCCCGACCTCGCCGTGCGCTGGAACTGCAAGGCCGGCAAGTGCGGCTCCTGCAGCGCGGAGGTCAACGGTCGTCCGCGTCTCATGTGCATGACGCGCATGAGCACGTTCGAGGAGACCGACGTCATCACGGTGACGCCGATGCGCACCTTCCCGGTGATCCGCGACCTGGTCACCGACGTCTCCTACAACTACACCAAGGCGCGGATGGTGCCGGCGTTCGCGCCGCCCGCCGACCTCGCCCCGGGCGAGTACCGCATGGCGCAGATCGACGTCGAGCGCTCGCAGGAGTTCCGCAAGTGCATCGAGTGCTTCCTGTGCAACAACACCTGCCACGCGGTGCGTGACCACGAGGAGAACAAGTCCACGTTCTCCGGTCCGCGCTTCCTCATGCGGATCGCCGAGCTGGACATGCACCCGCTCGACACCGTCGACCGCCGCCAGGTGGCCGTCGACGACCACGGCCTGGGCTACTGCAACATCACCAAGTGCTGCACCGAGGTGTGCCCCGAGCACATCCACATCACCGACAACGCGCTCATCCCGCTCAAGGAGCGCGTCGCCGACCGCCGCTACGACCCGCTGTTCTCGATCGCGTCGCTCTTCCGCAAGGAGAAGACCGGCGCCCGCGGCCGCCAGCCGGCGCCGGCCACCCCCGGCTCCTCGGTCACGCGGTCCGACCACAGCAAGTAGCAGCACGCACGTACGACGAGGGGCGCGCGCGGGGCCCCCCCCCCTCGTCGTGCTCCGGTCGCGACACGGCACGGCCGTACCCCGGAGTTGCGCGGACGTTATGAACAACGCCGACCCGCCACCATCCACACGGTGGTCGCCCAGGGCGGTGCGAACTTCGCCAACCACACCGACGCCGAGGTCAGGACCGTTCAGCGCATCCGGCTCTTGCCCACCTAGTGGCCCTTTCCGGGCTGGATTCGGCCCGGGAAAGGGCCACTAGATGGGCAGATCCTGGTGGGGGGTCAGCCGACTGCGGCTCTTGCGTCGATGAAGGCGTGCACGGCGCGGTCGACGTCGGCGTCGGTGTGGGCGGCGCTGAGCTGCACGCGGATGCGCGCCTGGCCCTGCGGCACGACGGGGAACGAGAACGCCACGGCGTAGACCCCGCGCTCGAACAGCTGCGCGGCCACCCGGCCGGCGAGGATCGCGTCGCCGAACATCACCGGCACGATCGGGTGCGAGCCGGGCAGCAGGTCGAAGCCGGCCTCGGTCATGCCCGCCCGGAACCGAGCCGCTGCGGCGTGGACGCGGTCGCGCAGGTCGCCCGACGACTCGAGCAGGTCGAGCACCTCGAGGGACGCCGCGACGATCGGCGGGGCCACCGAGTTGGAGAACAGGTAGGGCCGCGCCCGCTGCTTGAGCAGCTCGACGATCTCGCGCCGGGCAGCGACGTAGCCGCCCGACGCGCCGCCGAGCGCCTTGCCGAGCGTGCCGGTGACGATGTCGACGCGGTCGCGCACGCCGAACAGCTCGGGCGTGCCGCGCCCCGTCGGCCCGACGAACCCGACGGCATGGGAGTCGTCGACCATGACGAGCGCGTCGTAGCGGTCGGCCAGCGCGCAGATCTCGTCGAGCGGCGCGAGGTAGCCGTCCATGGAGAACACGCCGTCGGTCACGATGAGCCGGTAGCGCGCGTCCTTCGCCTCGACGAGCCGCGCCTCGAGCTCGGCCATGTCGCGGTTGGCGTAGCGCAGCCGCTGCGCCTTGCACAGCCGGATGCCGTCGATGATCGACGCGTGGTTCAGCGCGTCGGAGATGACGGCGTCGCGCTCGTCGAGCAGCGCCTCGAACACACCACCGTTGGCGTCGAAGCACGAGCCGAACAGCACGGCGTCCTCAGTGCCGAGGAAGTCCGCGAGCCGGTTCTCGAGCGTCGTGTGGATGGTCTGGGTGCCGCAGATGAAGCGGACCGAGGCCATGCCGTAGCCCCACTGCCGCAGCGCCGACTCGGCGGCGGTCACGACCCGCTCGTCGTCGGCGAGGCCGAGGTAGTTGTTGGCGCAGAGCACGAGGACGTCGCGGCCGTCGGCATCGGTCACGTGGGTTCCCTGCGGCGAGGTCATCACGCGCTCGGGCTTGTAGACGCCGGTGCCGTGCATCTCGGCGATCCGGCCGTCGAGGTCGGCCCGCAGCCGCTCGAGGGTGCTCATCATTCGTCTCCCCACTGGATGACGACCTTGCCGCCGTGGCCGGCTGCTGCGGTCTCGAACGCCTGCTCCCACTCGGTGTAGTGGAACCGGTCGGTGATCACGGGGGAGATGTCGAGACCCGCGGCGACGAGCACCGACATGGCGTACCAGGTCTCGAACATCTCGCGGCCGAAGATGCCCTTGATCGTGAGCATCGAGTGGATGACGCGGTCCCAGTCGAGGTCGATCGTCGTGGCCGGCAGGCCGAGGAGCGCGATGTGCCCGCCATGCGCCATCGACGAGATCATCGACCGCAGCGCAGGCGCAGCGCCCGACATCTCGAGGCCGACGTCGAACCCCTCGACCATCCCGAGCTCGGCCATCACGTCGCGCAGGTCGGTGGTGGAGACGTCGACCGCCCGGGTGACGACGCCCATCGACTCGGCGAGGGCGAGGCGCTCGGGGGAGAGGTCGGTGATGACGACGTGCCGCGCGCCGGCGTGGCGCACGACGGCCGCGGACATGATGCCGATCGGTCCGGCACCGGTGATGAGCACGTCCTCGCCGAGCACCTTGAAGCTCAGCGCGGAGTGCACCGCGTTGCCGAACGGGTCGAAGATCGCCGCGACGTCGGGCGCGACCGGGTGGCGGTGGCGCCAGACGTTGGTCGCCGGGACCGAGACGTACTCGGCGAACCCGCCGTCGCGGTCGACGCCGACGCTGATCGTGTTCGGGCACAGCTGACGGCGGCCGGCAAGGCACCAGCGGCAGCGGCCGCAGACGATGTGGCCCTCGACGCTCACCAGGTCGCCGACGTCGACCGTGTCGACGCCGCTGCCCACGGCGACGACGCGGCCCGAGACCTCGTGGCCGAGCACGACCGGGGGCTTCACCGCGCCCTGCGCCCAGGCGTCCCACGACCGGATGTGCAGGTCGGTGCCGCAGATCCCGGTCCACAGCACGCGGATCAGCACCTCGCCGGCGTGCGCCTCCGGCTCCGGCACGTCGCGCAGCGACAGCCCCGGTCCCGCTTCGGCCTTCACGAGCGCCTTCATGGTCCTCCACCCCTCGTCCGGCCTCCCACCCAACCACCCGGCCGCCGCGCACGCACCGTCCCCCGGGTTCGAGTCGCTCCCGCACCGCCTGGCGGGCGGGGGATCTGCAGGTACCGTGGTCGCGTGACCGAGGAGCGCCCGTCGTCGATGGCGGCCCGCGTGCGGGTGACCCGCGTGGGGCCGGGCGGCGGTGCGCGCGGCGACCTGGTGGTCGTCGAGGAGCCGCTCCGGGTCCACGTCACGCACCGCGGCGAGCGGCACCTGCTGGGGTCCACGATGCGCACCCCGGGCCACGACCTCGAGCTCGGCGTCGGTCTCGCCGTCGGCGAGGGGATCCTCCGGTCGTCGGCGGACCTGGTCGGTGCGCGCCCCTGCCGCGACGGCGACGGCCCGCAGCGCGACGTCGTCACCGTGTTC
>JBGAJT010000147.1:0-8495 GCA_044224785.1 Candidatus Nanopelagicales bacterium
CGTCGTCGGCGACCACGGTCACGTCGAAGGCGCCGGGCTGCTGGGCCGCGACCCCGCCGACGAGGGCCTGCACCTGCTGGGTCGGGCCGGCCGCAGCGATCGGGAGCGCGTGCGGCGCGGACCGCGACGCCGACCAGGCGAAGACGAGGAGCAGCAGGACCTGCAGGCAGACGACGAGCGAGACCGCGACGGCCACCCGGGCGGCGGTGGACAGCTTCGACATGGCTCTCTCCAAGAAAAGGGAACGTTCGTTCTCGTATACTGTCCCGCCGTACCGCAAGGCCTGTCAAGAACGATCGTTCTCTTTTGTGTCAGACTGACGCCGTGCCCCGGATCAGCGAGCAGACCCGCCAGGAGCGGCGCGACCGGATCGTCGACGCGGCCACGGAGGTGTTCGCGGCCAACGGCTTCCACGCGACCTCGATGGACGACATCCTCGGCGCGGCCGGGATGTCCGCCGGCGGTGCCTACCGGTACTTCTCGGGCAAGGACGAGATCGTCGCCGCCGTCGCGGAGCGGGTCGTCGGGGGCATGACGTCCGGCGTCGACAGCCTGCTGGCCGACGGCTCCGAGGAGCCCTTCGCCGACGCCGTGGTCCGGCTGCTGGGCATGCTCGACGCGGTGGCCGACGGCCCCGGTCGGCTGGCGATGATCGTCTGGGGCGAGGCGCAGCGCGACCCGGCGATCGCCGCGCTGGCCCAGGTCGAGGCCGCGCAGGTGCGGGCGTCGATCCGGGCCTTCGTCGAGCGGGCGCACCGCGCGGGCGAGCTGCCCGAGGGCCGGTCGCCCGACGACGTCGCGGCCGTCCTGTTCGCGATGTTCCCGGGGTACGTCGTGCAGCGGCGGATCATCGGCGACGTCGACGCCGCCGAGTTCGCGGCGTCGGTGAGCAGTCCGACGCCGTCCCCACCTCGCCGCTCGAGGTCCTCGAGGAGATCTCGCTCGACGACGTCTACGCCCTGGGCCACGAGGGGACCGAGCCGGTCGACTGGTCCGCACTGGTGCCGGAGCGCCCGCCCATCTGCCCCGACTGCGGCATGGCGGATGGTCCGCGCCACCACAACAAGTGCATCGCGCACCCCCGCCCGCCGAGCCTGTGGTGGCCGGTCGGCGCCACCCTCGGCCTGTCGGCGGCGCTCTCGGTGGTCGTCGGACCCGGCGCCTTCCTGTTCTTCCTGCCGCTGCTCGCGCTCGGCCTCTTCATCCGCGCGCGATGAGCGAGCAGCCGACCTCGACGAGCCTGGTCTACCTCCTCGGCTCGCCCGGCGTCGGCAAGCGCACCGTGGCCGAGGCCCTGCACCGGCTGACCGGTGCCGTCGTCCTCGACAACCACCGGATCAACCTCCCGATCATGTCCCTGTTCGACTGGGACGGCAGCGAGCGCCTGCCGCCGGGCATCTGGGACTACGTCGACCGGATCCGCGACTCGGTGCTCGACGCGCTCGAGGACCTCGCGCCGCGCGACCTCAGCTACGTGCTCACGAACGCGGTCGAGGTGACCCACCTGGCCTGGTTCGAGCGGATCGAGCGGATCGCGGCCTCGCGCGGGTCGGTCTTCGTCCCGGTCCTGCTCGAGTGCGAGCTCGAGGAGCAGCTGCGCCGGGTGGCGTCCGAGGACCGCGTCGTCCGCCTGAAGCTGTCCGACCCGGAGGCCGCCCGCGAATTCATCGAGAGCTCCGAGTTCTACCGGCCGACGGGCCCGAACTCGCTGGTGCTCGACACCACGCACCGAAGCCCGGACGAGTCCGCGCGGCTGGTGGCCGAGCACGTCGCCCGCGTGGTCGCCGGCTGAGGAGCCGGGTGCCAACCCCGTGGGGCGGGGGATGCCCCGTCCGGTATCCTGCTCCCGTGCGAGCCGGACTCCTGCTTACCGGGCCGCATCGGATGCAGCGCCGCGGCTGAGGCCGCGGACCCGGTGCGGCTGACCCCTCCTGAGCGAGGGGCTTTTTCATGCCAGGGACCGGACACGAGGGACAGGACTTGCTGAGATGACGACCGAGACGTTCGACGCCGAGGGCCGCGAGGGCTACGACGTCCACGCCGTGCAGGACAAGTGGCTGCCGGTCTGGGACGAGATCGCCCCGTTCCGCAGCGGCCGGCCCGACGACACGCGCCCGAAGAAGTACGCGCTCGACATGTTCCCGTACCCGTCGGGCGACCTGCACATGGGCCACGCGGAGGCGTACGCGCTCGGCGACGTCATCGCGCGCTACTGGGTGCAGCAGGGCTACAACGTCATGCACCCCATCGGCTGGGACTCCTTCGGACTGCCGGCCGAGAACGCCGCGATCAAGCGCGGCGCCGACCCGGTGAAGTGGACCGCGGCGAACATCGAGCAGCAGAAGAGCTCGATGCGCCGCTACGCGTGCTCGTTCGACTGGGACCGAGTGCTGCACACGAGCGACCCGGCGTACTACCGCTGGAACCAGTGGCTGTTCCTGAAGCTGTACGAGCGGGGTCTGGCCTACCGCAAGGACAGCAGCGTCAACTGGTGCCCGAACGACCAGACGGTGCTGGCCAACGAGCAGGTCGTGCAGGGACGCTGCGAGCGCTGCGACGCGCTGGTCACCAAGAAGAAGCTGACCCAGTGGTACCTGCGCATCACCGAGTACGCCGACCGGCTGCTCGACGACATGGCGCAGCTGGAGGGCCACTGGCCCGACAAGGTCCTGCTCATGCAGCGCAACTGGATCGGCCGTTCGACCGGCGCTGAGGTGCGCTTCGAGATCGAGGGCCGCGACGAGCCGGTCACCGTCTACACGACGCGCCCCGACACGCTGTTCGGCGCGACGTTCTTCGTCGTGGCCGCCGACTCCGACCTGGCCGCCGACCTGGCCGCCGGCACCCCGGCGCAGGCGGAGTTCGAGGCCTACCTCGAGGAGACCAAGCGGATCACCGAGGTCGAGCGGCTGTCGACCGACCGGCCCAAGACCGGTGTCTTCCTGCAGCGGTACGCCGTGAACCCGGTCAACGGCGAGCGGATCCCGATCTACGCCGCCGACTACGTGCTGGCCGACTACGGCACCGGCGCGATCATGGCCGTGCCCGCGCACGACCAGCGCGACTTTGCGTTTGCGCTGAAATTCGGCCTGCCGATCGTCCCCGTCGTGCAGCCCCCGGCCGACTGGGAGGGCGAGGCGTACGCCGGCGACGGCGCCGCCGTGAACTCCGGGTTCCTCGACGGCCTGCGCAAGGCCGAGGCCATCGAGCGCACCATCGCCTGGCTGGAGGAGAAGGGCCTGGGCTCCGGCGCCATCAACTACCGGCTGCGCGACTGGCTGATCTCGCGCCAGCGCTACTGGGGCACGCCGTTCCCGATCATCCACTGCCCCTCGTGCGGCGAGGTGCCGGTGCCCGAGGACCAGCTGCCGGTCGTGCTGCCGCCGACCGAGGGCTTGGACCTCGCGCCCAAGGGGACGTCGCCGCTGGCCGGCGCGACCGACTGGGTCAACGTGCCGTGCCCGTCGTGCGGCGGTCCCGCGAAGCGGGACACCGACACGATGGACACGTTCGTCGACTCGTCCTGGTACTTCCTGCGCTACGTCGACCCGTCGCGCGACGACGTTCCCTTCGACACCGACCAGGTGCGCGAGTGGGCGCCCGTCGACCAGTACACCGGCGGCGTCACCCACGCGATCCTGCACCTGCTCTACGCGCGCTTCTTCACCAAGGCGCTGCACGACATGGGCATGGTCGACTTCGTCGAGCCGTTCACCCGCCTGCTGAACCAGGGCATGGTCGGCATGAACGGATCTGCCATGAGCAAGTCGCGCGGCAACCTGGTGGCGTTGACGGAGGAGCTGGAGAAGAACGGCGTCGACGCCGTCCGCCTGACGATGGTGTTCGCCGGCCCGCCGGAGGACGACATCGACTGGGCCGACGTGTCGCCGAGCGGCTCCAAGAAGTTCCTGTCGCGCGCATGGCGGCTGTCGGGAGACGTCACCAGCGAGCCCGGCGTCGACGTGACGACCGGCGACCTGGCGCTGCGCCGTGCCACCGCGAAGTCGGTGCACGAGGCCGCGCAGGCGGTGGAGTCGTTCCGCTTCAACGTCGCGGTCGCGAAGACGATGGAGCTGGTCAACGCCACCCGCAAGGCCATCGACAACGAGGCCGTCGGCGGCGCCGACCCGGCGGTGCGCGAGGCGGCCGAGGCCGTCGCGATCATGCTGTCGCTGGTCGCGCCGTACACCGCCGAGGAGATGTGGTCGCGCCTGGGCCACCAGCCCTCGGTCGCGCTGGCCGGCTGGCCGGCGGTCGACGAGTCGCTGCTGGTCGAGGAGACGGTCACCTGCATCGTGCAGGTCGCGGGCAAGGTGCGCGACAAGCTCGAGGTGGCGCCGTCGATCGGCGAGGACGAGCTGCGCGAGCTGGCGCTGGCCGCTCCCGGCGTCGTGAAGGCGTTGGACGGCAAGGGGATCCGCACGGTCATCGTGCGGGCGCCCAAGCTGGTCAACATCGTCCCGGCGTAGCGGTCGGGTCGTAGGGTCGTCGGCATGGCTCGCGTCGCTCTCGTCACGGACTCGACGGCGTACCTGCCGGCCGACCTCGTGTCGTCGCACGGCATCACGGTCGTGCCCGTGCAGGTGGTCGTCGCCGGGCAGGCGTTCGACGAGGGCACGCAGATCACTCCGCACGAGGTCGCCGAGGCGCTGCGCGCCTGGAAGGTCGTGACGACGTCGCGGCCCTCGCCGGAGCGGTTCGCCTCGGCGTACGCCGCCGCGGCGGAGGCCGGTGCGACCGCGGGCGTGTCTGCGCACCTGTCGGGCGACATGTCGGGCACGGTCGACTCGGCCGCGCTCGCGGCCAAGGAGTCGCCGATCCCGGTGCGCGTCGTCGACACGCGCAGCGTCGCGATGGCGATGGGCTTCGGCGTCCTCGACGGCGCCCACGTCGCGGAGTCCGGTGCCGACGTCGACGACGTCGCCGAGGCCGTGCTGCGCCGCGTCGGCTCGAGCAGTGCGCTCTTCTACGTCGACACGCTCGACTACCTGCGCCGCGGCGGACGCATCGGAGCCGCGACGGCGCTCGTCGGGCAGGCGCTCGCGGTGAAGCCCATCCTGGAGCTCGTCGACGGCCACGTCGCGCCGCTGGAGAAGGTGCGCACGTCGGCCAAGGCCTTGGCGCGCATCGAGGAGCTGGTCGTCGAGCGCGCGGCCGGTCGGCCGTGCGACATCGCCGTCCACCACCTCGACTCCGCCGCGCGCGCGGAGACCCTCGCCGGGCACCTCGTGGCCCGTCTCGCCGACTCGCGGGTGCTCGTGAGCGAGGTCGGCGCCGTCGTCGGCGCGCACGTCGGTCCGGGCATGGTCGCCGTCGCGGTGTCCCCGCGCCCGACGTCGGCCTGAGCGCCGCCGTGGACCTCGTCGCGCTCGCGGTGCCTGCGACCGGATCGCTCGCTGCGTCGGTCCTCGGAGCACCAGCGCCTGGGTCGCTCGCGGTGCCCGTCCTCGGGGCACCAGCGCCTACGTCGCTCGTCGCGTCCTCCTCGGTGCTCGCGGAGTCGTCGTCGGTCGTCGTACCGCTGCTCGTCGCGTCGCTCGCCGCTGTGGTGGGTTACGGCATCGGCGCGATCAACCCCGCGTCGCTGATCGCGCGGGTGCGCGGCGTCGACCTCGCGTCGGTCGGGTCGGGCAACCCCGGTGCCACCAACGCAGGTCGGGCGCTGGGCTGGAAGGTCGGCGTGCTCGTCGGCGTCCTCGACGCGCTCAAGGGCTTCGTGCCGGTGCTCGCGTTCGAGCTGCTCGGCTATCCCGAGGCGGGTCTCGTCGCCGGCCTCGCCGCGGTGCTCGGCCACGTGACCTCGCCGTTCCTGCGCGGCCGGGGCGGCAAGGGGGTGGCGACGTCGCTCGGCGCGATCCTCGCCGTCCAGCCGATCTGGGTGCTGCCCGTGATGGCCGCCTTCGGTCTCGGCTACGCCCTGACCCGCCGGGTCGGCCTCTCGTCGGTGGCCGCTGCCGTGGTGCTGGTGCCGGCCGCGATCTGGAAGCACACGAGCGAGGCGCAGGTCTGGTTCGCCGTCGCCCTCACGCTCCTGGTCCTCGTCCGCCACCGCAAGAACCTCCTCGCCGCCCTCCGCCGCACCTGACCCCTTTCGCGGTCGATGTGCCCCCACCTGCGATAGGCGGGGGAATCCTTCCCCCGACGAGCCATGCCGTCGCCCTCGTGGGGAGCTCCGCCTGCGCCTAGCGCAGGTGGGGGCACATCCATCGCAGAGTGGGGGTGGTGTGGGTGGAGCACGGTCGTCCCCAGGTGGGGGCTGGCACCGGTAGGGGCGGAGGCCCGGACGCCTAGCGTGCGCGCGTGCTGCCGCTGCCCCGTCCCCGTCCCGACGTCGAGGTCGTGCGGGCGCGCCTGCGGGCGCTGGCGCAGGGCGCGTGGGGCGAGCTGCCCGAGCCAGACCCGTTCGACGTACTGCTGGGCGAGGCCGACGGGGGTCATGCGGACGACGACGTCGCCGGCCCGGCGGTCGTGCGGACCCGGGCGTCGACCCGCACGGTCGTCGTCGCGGTCGCGGCCACCGCCCTCGCGACCTGGCTCGTCGTCCACCTGACCGCGGGCGGGTCGCCGTCGCCTGTCGAGGTCCTCCCGGGCACGCCGGTCGCGGTGTCTCCGTCGGCGGGCGCCGCGGGCGGGGGCTCGTCGAGCGCGAGCCCGGGCGGGATCGAGCCGCCGGCGCCCGACGTCGTCGTGCAGGTGATCGGCCAGGTGCGCCGTCCCGGCCTCGTGCGCCTGCCGCCGGGGTCGCGCGTGGCCGACGCCGTGCGCCTGGCCGGGGGCCTCTCGCGAGGCGGCAGCAGCGGTGGGCTCAACCTCGCGCGTCAGGTCGTCGACGGCGAGCAGATCGTCGTCGGTCCCGACGTCCCCGTGACGCCGGCGGGCGGCAGCGGATCGGGTGGGGGAGACGCCGTCGTCGACCTGAACGCCGCTACGGCCGAGGACCTCGACGCGCTGCCCGGCGTCGGGCCGGTGACCGCGGCGAAGATCCTCGACTGGCGCACGGCGCACGGCCGGTTCACGACGGTCGACCAGCTGCGCGAGGTCGCGGGCATCGGCGCGAAGACCTTCGAGCGGCTCAAGCCGCACGTGCGGGTCTGACGTGCGGATCGCCGAATGCCCTCGCATTCGCGGGAGCAATGCGATGGCACTCCTGTCACGGGTCGAGATCCCCTGGGGCCTGCGCCATGGCCTGGTGCTGTGGGCGGTCACCGCCCTTGCCCTCGTCGCGACCGTCCGCCTCGGTGCCGTGCTGTGGTGCGCGACGGTGGTCGTGGTCGCCGCAGCGTCGGCGGTGCTCGCGTGGCGGCGTCCCGCTCGGCGGCGTACGTCGCTGGCCCTCGCCGCGGGGCTGCTGATCACGACAGGTGTCGTGACGTGGCGCGTCGTGCCGCTGGTGTCGTCGCCTCTCGTGCCGCTGGCGGGGACCCGCGCGACTCTCGATGTCGTCCTCACCGCGACCAGCGATCCCGGCACCCGCAGCGGGCGCACGAGCGGTTCGCGACGCACCGACGACCAGCAGCAGCTCGACGCCGACCTTGCGGCGCTGCGCACGTCGGATGGAACCGCGCTCGCGCTCGACCTCCCGGTCCGCGTGCTCACGTCCGACGACGTCAGCGGGGTGCTTCCGGGAACGGTGCTCACCGGCACCGCCCGCGTGCTCCCTGCCGACCCGCTCCGCGGGCGGGCCGCGACCCTGATCGTCCGCTCGGTCGTCGTCGAGGCGGGACCGCCTGCGGTGCAAGGGATCGCGGGCGCCCTGCGCTCGTCGCTGCGCGCGTCCGTCGCCGACCGCCCGCGTGACCAGGCGGGGCTGCTGCCCGGGCTCGTCGTCGGCGACACGTCCGGCGTCCCCGACGACCTCGACCGCGCGATGCGCGACTCCGGCCTCGCGCACCTCACCGCGGTCTCGGGCGGCAACGTCGCGGTCGTCGTGCTGCTGGCGCTCGCCGTCGTGCGCGCGGTCGGCGTATGGCGGGGCCGCCTGCAGGTGGTGCTGGTCGGTGCGGTGGTGGCCGGGTACGTCGTGGTCGCGCGGCCCGAGCCGTCGGTCGTGCGCGCGGCCGCGATGACGGCGGTGGTCCTCGGGGCGGTGCTTCTCGACGTCCGCGTGCGCGCGCCCGACGCGCTGGGGATCGCGGTCGCGGCGCTGGTGCTGCTCGACCCGTTCCTCGCCCTGTCGGTCGGCTTCGCGATGTCGACCGCGGCGACGGCCGGCCTCGTGCTGCTCGCGTCGCGCTGGCGTCCGCGCACCGACGGCTCCTGGCCGGTGCGCCTCGGCCGTGCGGTGCTCGCGCTGCTCGTGGTGAGCGCGGTCGCGCAGCTCGCCGTCGCGCCGCTCGTCGCCGGCATCGGCGGCGGGCTGCCGGTGGGCGGTCTGGTCGCGAACCTGCTCGCCGAACCCGCCGAGCTCGTGCGGATGGCCGGAGGAGAACCGGTTCCACTTGTCCTTGGCGACCCCGATGATTTCGCGCAGCGCCCGCAGATCGGCCTCGAGCGGC
>JBGAJT010000148.1:0-8486 GCA_044224785.1 Candidatus Nanopelagicales bacterium
CGGCACGGTGTCCGGCACGGTGCTGGGGGTGTTCTTCTTGCGGATCGTGATCGATGGCGTCGCCAAGATCATCAAGTCCGGCGCCGACGTGTACGAAGGGATGATCGTCGGCATGCTCGTGGTCGTGGCGGTCGCCGGCGTCGTGATGGCGCTCGTGCTGCGTCGGCGGAAGCCGACGACGTACGCCGCACTGGCCCGGTCGCGCGTGCGCGGCCGTCGCGCGCGCGGCGACGTTCCGGCGGTGACCTACAGGCGGACCTACTGCGTCGTCGGCGCCGGTCCCGCTGGGCTGGTCATGGCGCGGGCGCTGCTGGCGGAGGGCGTGCCGTTCGACTGGTTCGAGAAGAACGACGACGTCGGCGGCATCTGGGACATGGACGCCCCGGGGTCGCCGATGTACAGCAGTGCGCACTTCATCAGCTCGAAGACGCTGTCGGCGTTCGTCGGCTACCCGATGCCCGAGGACTACCCGGACTACCCCTCGTGGCGGCAGATCCGCGACTACATCCGCAGCTTCGCCCGCGACTTCGGCCTCTACGACCACGTCACCCTCGGGGTCGCCGTCGTGGGTGCGGAGCCGCTGCCCGGCGACCGCTGGCGCGTGCAGCTCTCGACCGGCGACGTGCGCGAGTACGACGGCCTCATCGCCGCACCCGGCGTCACCTGGCACCCGAACCTGCCGGAGATCGCGGGCGCGGCCGACTTCGGCGGCGACCTGCGGCACTCGGTGACCTACCGCGACGGGCTCGAGTTCCGCGGCAAGCGGGTGCTCATCGTGGGCGCGGGCAACTCCGGCGTCGACATCGCGTGCGACGCCGCGCGCAACGCCGACGCCGCGTTCCTGTCGGTGCGCCGCGGATACCGCTTCCTGCCCAAGCACATCTTCGGCCTGCCGACCGACGCGCTGCTCACCGGTGCGGTCGACCCGCCGCGCGGCGTCAGCCTCGCCGGCGACCCGGCGCAGCTCGTCGACGCGCTGGTCGGCGACCTCACGCGGCTGGGCCTGCCGGCGCCGGACCACGACCTGCTGCAGAGCCACCCGATCATGAACACCCAGGTGCTCCACTACCTGCAGCACGGCGACCTCGTCGCCAAGCCCGACATCGTCCGGCTCACCGCGACCGGCGCGGTGTTCGCCGACGGCAGCGAGGAGCAGCTCGACCTGGTGCTGCTGGCCACGGGCTACCAGTACCTGCTGCCCTTCCTCGACGACTCGCTCATCACCTGGCGGTCCGGCCACCCGCAGCTCTACCTCAACGTGTTCTCGCGCGAGCTCGACTCGTTGTACGTGCTCGGGTTCGTGGAGTTCGCGGGTGCGGCGTACACGCGTTTCGACGAGATGGCCCAGATGGTCGTCATCGACATCCGGGCGCGGGAGACCGGCGTGCACCGCGCGGAGCTCGTCGACCTGAAGAAGACCGACGCTCCCGACCTCTCCGGCGGGATGACCTACCTCGACAGCGCACGGCACGCCAACTACGTCGAGGTGGAGACCTACATCGGCTACCTCGCCGACCTGCGCGACCGGTTCGAGTGGGCCGATCTCGACGCGGGGACCTACGACGCGCTGCGCACCGGCAGCACGGCTGGAGCAGCAGAGGTGGACGCATGACCAAGGCGCTGGTGACCGGCGGCGGAGGGGCGATGGCCGGCGAGATCGCGCTGCGCCTCGAGCGTCTCGGTTACTCGCTCGTGCTCGTCGACGTCGACGAGGAGCGGATGGCGGCCGTGGCGTCGTCGCTGCGCGGCGGTGCGCAGACCTACGTCGCCGACCTCTCCGACCTCGCGCAGATCCGCGCGGTGGCGGAGTGGATCGAGACCGAGCACGCCGACCTCGACCTGCTGGTGAACAACGCCGGCATCATCCGCCCCGGCGACATCGCCGACCTCGAGGCCGACGTCATCGAGCGCCACATCACGGTGAACCTGCTGGCCCCCATGCAGATCACGGCCGCGGCCGCGCGCGGCATGAAGGCGCGCGGGCGCGGCGACATCGTGTCGATCGTGTCGATGGGCGGGATCCTCGCGCTGCCCGGCAGCGCGTCGTACGCCGCGTCGAAGTTCGGCCTGCGCGGCTTCCAGACCTCGATCCGCTCCGAGCTCGCGCCGTACGGCGTGCGCGTGATGGGCGTGTTCCCCAGCGGCGTCGACACCCCGATGCTGCGCTACGAGGCGACCCACGGCGGATCGCCGCTGAACTTCGTCGGCAAGGTGAAGACCGTGGTCGACATCGGCGACGCGGTCGAGAAGGCGCTGCGCACCGGCAAGCTCGAGACCTACGTGCCCTACGGCGACAGCCTCACCACGCGCGTGGTCGGCAGCGTCCCCTGGTCGGTCGAGAAGGTCGTGCCGCTGTTCACGAAGTCGGGCGAGAAGGGCCGCGCCGCCTTCATCGCCGAACGCAACCTCTGACCCACCCGCTCGACCACGTCACTGGTCGAACGCACGGTTTCCCGCCGGTCTTCCGTGCATTCGGGCAGTGACGACGTGGGGTCTGTGCGTTCGGGCAGCGACGTGCGGGGCCGTGCTCAGCCGGCCCAGGCCCGCGTCAGGTCGGAGGCTGCGGCGAGGCCCTGGGTGTGCCCGGCTCGGGCCGCGGGTGGGCGGGTGCTCGGGTCCATGAGGTTGTCGCCGAACGCGGCCAGCGCATCGGCGTCCGGGAGGATCACGGTCACCTCGCTGCCGGCTTCGCGCAGCCCTGCTACCTGGGTGTCGAGGTGCAGCCCCCACGACCGCGGGGTGCGGGTGCGGCCGCCGAGCGGGGAGAGCACGAGCACCTGGTCGTAGCCGGCAGCCAGGTCGGCGTTGTCGGCGTTGGTGCGGTAGCCGCCGTCGACGTAGGACCGCGAGCCCACGCGGTACGCCGCGGCGCCCGACGTGCTCGCGGCGACGGCGTCGACGAGGTCGACCCCGCTGCCGGCGTCGAGCACCACGGGATCGCCGGTGGCGGCGTCGACGGCGGTGATGAGCACCCGTCGAGACGGCCAGTCCTGAACGGGCAGACGGGATCCCACGATCGAGCGCCAACGGTCGCGGAGGTCGGGATCGGCGTCGGCGAGCTCGAGGGCGCCGGCACCGATGCGGCGGCGCATGTCGGCGGGATCGTTGGCGGCGTCGATGAGCGCCTGAGTGCGGGCCAGGTGATCGGTCATCGGGCCGCGGCCGCCTGCGGCGCCCGGCCGTGCAGGGCGTGCGGCAGGGACCGGCGTCTCGAGCACCTGCCGCAGGAGCTCCGCGGGGTCGGCACCGCAGAGCTGGGCGGCGGCGGTCGCGCCCGCGGACGTGCCGACGAGCAGGTCGGCGTAATGGACGGGTACGCCGCTCTCGGCGAGGCCGGCGACGACGCCGATGAGCCAGGCGTTGCCGGCGGAGCCTCCGCCGCCGAGGACGAGCGCGGTACGGGTGGGGTGGTCGTGCGGGATCTGCTGCATGGTCATCGCCAATCGGAGAGCGGTGTGCGCTCCTCGCGGCGGCGCGTCAGCGACGCGGTCGGGTCGTGCGAGGTGCGCCCGTGATGGACGTCGTGCGCATCGGGCTCACCTCCTCGACCGGCGGCTGGGCTCGCGCCAGCGTAACGACGTCCGGCGGTGGTGCCAACGCGGTTCGCGACCGCTCCGGCGCCGTACCCCCGTCACCCCGCCTCCGAGCCGACGTGCGAGCGGGCGGGCGCTGCGTGCCTCAGACGTGCGCCCACTCGTGGACGGGGATGTTGGAGTGCATGCGCTCGACGTACTCCTGGGTCATGAGGCGCAGGGCCTCGGCGCGGTCGGCGCCGCGGGCCTCGAAGGCGCGCACGGCGTCGACCTGCCAGGTGGCGCCGTTGCGGCCGCTGAGGCAGCGGCCCTCGATGATGCCGAGCAGCCGCTCGCGGATGTCGTCGTCGACGCCCCACTCCTGCAGACCCTGGTGCGCCAGCGGCAGCAGCCGTCGCAGAGTGAGCTCGGTGACGGCGACGGGGCCGAGGCCGGGCCAGAAGACCTGCGCGTCGATGCCCATCATCGCGGCGTCGGTGAAGTTCTCCTCGGCGGCCTGGAACGACATCTGCGACCACACCGGCCGGTCGGCGAGGGCGAGCGAGCGCAGCGCGCCGAAGTAGAACGCGCCGTTGGCGAGGATGTCGGTGACCGTCGGTCCCGCGGGCAGCACGCGGTTCTCGACGCGCAGGTGCGGGCGGCCCTGGGTGATGTCGTAGACCGGCCGGTTCCAGCGCCAGATGGTTCCGTTGTGCAGCCGCAGCTCGTGCAGCGACGGGGTGCCGCCGGCGTCGAGCACGGCGACCGGGTCCTCGTCGTCGACGATCGGCAGCAGCGCGGGGAAGTAGCGCAGGTTCTCCTCGAACAGGTCGAAGACGCTGGTGATCCAGCGCTCGCCGAACCACACGCGCGGGCGCACGCCCTGCGCCTGCAGCTCGGCAGGACGGGTGTCGGTCGCCTGCTGGAACAGTGCGATGCGCGTCTCGTTCCAGAGATGACGACCGAGGAAGTACGGCGAGTTCGCACCGAGCGCGACCTGCACCGACGACAGGCACTGCGCGGCGTTCCAGTACTGCGCGAACTCGTCCGGGCTCACCTGCAGGTGGAACTGGACGCTGGTGCACGCGGCCTCGGGGATGATCGAGTCGCTGAACACCGACAGCGTCTCGGGGCCGCGGATGTCGATCTGCAGGTCCTCGCCGCGCGCGAGCAGCAGCTGCTCGTCGAGCAGCGAGTAGCGGGGGTTGTTCGACAGCGAGTCGGGCTGCATGTGCTCGTCGGCGAGGGTCGGCAGGATGCCGATCATCACCAGCCGCGCGTCGACCTCGTTGGCCAGCGCCTCGGCCTTGTTGAGCTCGGTGCGCACCTCCCGCTCGTACTGCGTCGCGCCGTCGCCGTCGAGGCTCTTGGGCGGGATGTTGATCTCGAGGTTGAACCGGCCGAGCTCCTGCACGAACGACGGGTCGTCGATGTGGTCGAGGACCTCCTGGTTGCGCAGCGCCGGCCGGCCGTCGGGGTCGACGAGGTTGAGCTCGACCTCCATGCCGGTGAGCGGCCGGTCGAAGTCGAAGAGCGACGCCGCGAGCATGCGTGCGAACACGTCGAGGCAGCGGTGCACCTTGTCCCGGTACCGCTGACGGTCCTCGCGCGTGAACGTGCGGCTGGCGACGTCCTCTCCCACGGGGCAAGCCTGGCGGCTCGACCTGCCTGGTTTCAGGCGTTCGCGCAGGCTCGTCCGCTCTCCGGGTGAGACGCGCAGCACGCCGGGGAACCTCCGGACGCACGTGGGCACGGATGGCAGGGTGGGCGGATGACCGAGGTGATCGAGCCGCGCGAGGTGCCGCTGGGCGGCCCGCGCGCCATGACCGTGCGGCGCACGCTGCCGCAGAAGCAGCGCTCGCTCGTCGGCGCCTGGTGCTTCGTCGACCACTACGGGCCCGACGACGTGGCCGACACCGGCGGCATGGTCGTACCCCCGCACCCCCACACCGGGCTGCAGACCGTCAGCTGGTTGTTCGAGGGCGAGGTCGAGCACCGCGACTCCACCGGTGCACACGCGCTGGTGCGACCCGGCGAGGTCAACCTGATGACGGCGGGCCACGGCATCGCGCACTCGGAGGTCTCGACGCCGAGCACGACGCGGCTGCACGGCGTCCAGCTCTGGGTCGCCCTCCCGGACGCGCACCGCGAGACGGCACCGGGCTTCGAGCACCACGTGCCCGACATCGTCAGCCTCGACGGTGCCGACGTGCGCGCCTTCGTCGGCGCGTACACCGGCAGCGCGTCGCCGGTCCGCACCTTCTCGCCGCTGCTCGGCGCCGAGATCGCGCTGCGCGGCGCAGCACCCGTTTACCTCGGGCTCGATCCCGCCTTCGAGCACGCGCTGCTCGTCGACGGCGGAGACGTCGAGATCGACGGCACGCTCCTCGCCCACGGCCAGCTCGGCTACCTCGACCCCGGACGCACCAGCACCGTGGTGCGCGGCAGCGCCGGCGTCCGGCTGGTCCTCCTCGGCGGCACGCCGTTCGGCGAGGAGATCGTCATGTGGTGGAACTTCGTCGGCCGCAGCCACGACGACGTCGCGGAGCAGCGGGCCGCGTGGCAGGCGCGCTCGGCGCGCTTCGGCGAGGTGCCCGGATACGTCGGCGACCCGTCGTGGCTCCCCGCGCCCGAACTGCCGAACATCCGGCTGCGCCCACGCGGGAACCCTTGAGCCGCACAGACATGCGACGAGGGCCCGGCGGGTCCTGGGGGTTCCGCCGAGCCCTCGCCTCACGCGCCGGGCGTCACACCCGGCCGTGCTCCTTGTAGTAGCTGCGCCAGACCAGCCGGTGCAGCGGGATCCAGCGCGGCAGGTCGCGCAGGACCGGGATGAACGGCGTGAAGAGCCACAGGGCGAAGACGCAGAGCATGATCGCCGTGATCCAGGCGTCGGCGTTGTCCGTGGCCGAGCGCGCGAGACCGGTGGCGTCGTCGGGCGCGTTGAAGACCGGCAGCTGGTACCAGAAGGACCACGGGGCCAGCCAGATCTGACCGGGCCACGAGCCCGCCTCGTTCATCATCCCCCAGGTGTCGCCGCCCAGGTTCAGGTCGACTGCCTTGCCCTCCATGTAGCCGCCGTCGCCCATCATGAGCAGCTGCTTGGTCTGGTCGGTCTGGAAGAACTGCCCCTGGCCGGTGAGCGCGTTGTCGTACGCGCCGGAGACCGCCATCGCCGTGGCCGCCTTGGCCAGGTCGGGGACCGGGCCGTAGTCGCCCTTCTCGACCTGGTCGAGGTGCAGGTCGCCGTTGTCGTCGGCGGTCGCCTGCACGGCGTCGTCGTACGCCGTGGCCCACGACGCCTGCTGGTCGGCGGTCGCGCCGTTCCACGCGTCGAGCGCGGCCTTCGCGGGGTTGGGGTCGGCCTGGCTCTCCAACGGCAGGATCACGAAGTCCTGCGCGGTGTCGACGGGGTGGGCCACGCCCTGCCAGCTCTGCGTGTTGAGCGGACCGATCGAGAGTCCGTCGGAGTTGGTGTTGTAGGGCGGCCCGTAGCCGGCCGTCTCGCTCGTGCCGGCCAGCTGGCTCACGGTCGTGGCGTAGAAGGAGTCGGGGGAGTCCCCGGCCCACTGCTTGAAGGTGATCGCGGTGTCGTCGGGCGAGCTGAAGATCGCGGCGAAGGCCACGACCAGCGCGCCCACGACCACGAGGGCGATCACGCCCTCCTTGACGATGTCGTAGTGGCGCTTCTTCCCGTCCCACGGCCGCGCGTAGAACGCGTTGCGGGTCCGGCGGGTCTCGCGGCTCATCACGCCACCGCCTCGGTCGTCTCGTCGGCAGCCTGGTCGGCGGTCGCGACCGCGGGATCGACCGCATCCATCGGCGGCACGACGCCGTGCTTGCGCACGAGCAGGATGTGCAGGAGGACGACGACGCCGACTCCGAGCGGGAGCGGCACGATGTGCCACAGCGACATCTGACCGACGTTGGTCGTGTTCATGAAGCCGCCGAGACCGACGGAGTTCAGGACGTCCTTGGCCTCGAAGGAGACCCACTGCGAGTTGAAGTTCGTGGTGATGGTGTAGCCGGTGAACGCGGTCGCCAGCGAGGTGATGAACGCGAAGACGCCGGTGGCCCAGGTGAGGAAGCGCTTCCCGCGCCACGCCGCCATCCAGTACTTGGCGATCAGGTGAACGATCATGAAGAAGAAGAAGAACTGCACGCCCCAGAAGTGCAGGCTGTTGACGAAGCGGCCGATCGGCGTCGTGTGCCACCACTGGAGGCCGCCGAGGGTGAGGACGACGCCGCTGCCGATCACGATGACGAGGGCCACGATGGTGGCCATGCCGAACACGTAGACCCAGGATGCGACGTAGGACGGCTGGCTTTCGGGGAGGAGCTTCTCCGGCGGGAGGTTCGTGAGCCACCGCTTGCGGACCGCACCGGTCCAGGTGCTCGGTTCGAAGTCGGCGCCCGCAGGTGCCTCGGTCTCGCTGCTCATTCCGCGTCACTCCCCTTCGGGAACGGGAGCACCAGCGCCAGGACGAAGGTCAGCAGCAGGAGCAGGATGACGATCAGGTTGGGGACCGAGACCTGGATCCACTCCCAGATCTGCCAGTAGGACGCCGGTTGATCCAGCGACACCGCGAGGGCGTTCACGTGTCCTCCTCAGGACGTGGGGTCCAGCCCAGTCCGGACCCGTGCCTCGACCCTTCGCCCGCCGCGTGCCGTAGTCGCGTCGCGGCGGTAAACGCCGGGTCAGGGCATGGTCTGGAAGGAGTAAGGGAGGCAAGCCTCACCTGGCGCCCGCCGCGTGCCGACACACACCGTGAGGGCGCTCGCCGCCGGCGGACGCGCGGTCACTGCCGGTACGGGTGCGTCGTACGCTGCGTGGACCGGGGAGAAGGAGTCGGATGCTGGGCGAGGCGTTCGCTGCGGCGCTGCAGGGCGCACGCGACGCGGACGAGCACGCCTTCGCACTGATCTACCGCGACGCCCACCCGCCGCTGCTGCGCTACCTGCGCGGGATGTCGG
>JBGAJT010000149.1:0-8464 GCA_044224785.1 Candidatus Nanopelagicales bacterium
GTCGGCATCGACTACGCGCTGTTCGTGATGAGCCGCTTCACACAAGAGGCGCGCTCCGGCACGGCTCCCAAGGACGCCGCCCTGGTCGCCGTGCGCACCGCCGGCCGGGCTGTCGCGTTCGCGGGCTGCACGGTGATCATCGCCCTGCTCGGCATGTTCGTGCTGCGCATCGACTTCTTCGACGGCCTCGCCGTCGGCGCCGCCGTCACGGTGCTCATGGTCATGCTCTCCGCGCTCTGGATGCTGCCGGCGCTGCTCTCGCTGCTGGGCTCGCGGTCGCTCGCGATCCGGATGCCCTGGGCCCGTCATCCGCGCCACGTCGAGCCCGAGAGGTCGCGGTGGGCGGCGTACGGCGCGCTCCTGCAGAAGGCGCCGGTCGTGCCCGTCCTCATCGTGCTGGCCGTCGTCCTGGCGCTGGCCTCGCCGGCGCTGCGCATGCAGCAGGGCTTCCCCGACGACGGCAGCGCGGCGAAGGGCTCGCCGGTGCGCGTCGGCTACGACCTGCTGGCGAAGGGCTTCGGGCCGGGGATCAACGGCCCGTTCTTCGTCGCGGTGAAGGCCGACGCCGCGAAGGCCGACTCCACCACCGTGGCCGCCGTCGTCAAGGCGCTCGAGTCGACGCCGGGCGTCGCGTCGACGCTGCCGACGTCGGGGATGATGCCGCTCGTCGCCCTCGACAAGAAGCTGTTCACCGACGGCGTCACCGCCGTGATCGTCTACCCGACCACGTCGCCGTCGGACCCGGCCACCGCAGCGCTGCTCGACCGCATCCGGTCCTCGACCACTGACGAGGTCCGCACCGCGACCGGCGCCGCGATCTACGTCGGCGGGGCGCAGGCGGTCGCGACCGACTTCACCACGGTGCTCGCGGGCGCGCTGCCGCTCTTCCTGCTCGTCGTCGTCGGGTTCGGCTTCCTGGCGCTGATGCTGCTCTTCCACTCGCTCGTGATCCCGCTGACCGCGGCGATCACCTCGCTGCTCAGCTTCGGCGCTTCGCTCGGCATCACGGTCGCGGTGTTCCAGCTCGGCGTCGGCGACGCCGTGCTCGGCGTCAGCGGGACGGGGCCGATCCTGCCGTTCCTCCCGATCATGGTGTTCGCGATCCTGTTCGGCCTCTCGATGGACTACCAGGTCTTCCTCGTCACGCGGATGAAGGAGACCTGGGACCGCACCGGCGACAACCGTGACGCCGTGCGCCTCGGTCTTGCCGGCTCCGGCAAGGTCGTCGTGGCCGCGGCGACGATCATGTCGAGCGTCTTCCTCGCGTTCGTCACCTCGAGCAACGGGACGATCAAGATGTTCGGCGTCGCGCTCGCGGCGGCGGTGCTGGTCGACGCGTTCCTGGTGCGCCTGGTCCTCGTGCCCTCGGTCATGACGCTGCTCGGCCGCGCCAACTGGTGGCTGCCGCGCTGGCTCGCGCGCGTGCTGCCGACCATCAAGCTGGAGTGACAAGGGCCGTGCCCGGGGCGGCGTCCGCTGTCCGTGGCACGGCCGCACCCGCACTGACTCCGCCACCCGGCGCGCCTACCGTGGAGGTGTCAGGAGGTGGACGTCATGACGATCCTGCACCCCACCACCAGCACCTCCCACACCCGCGCCGTGCGCGCCGCCTGGATCGCGATCGCGGCCTCGCCGTTCGTCCTCGGTGCGGCGGTCGTCGTCGCGCTGCTGCTGGGCGGCGGCGGCACCGGCGGCCTGTGGATCGGCGGCACCCTGCTCGCGCTCGCCGCGATGGCGGCGCCGACGGTGGCGCTCGTCGAGTCGCGTGCCGCCGACCGTCGCGCGGAGCACGGCGCAGGACCGGCGCTGGCGGCGTCGGCCGCCGACTGGCTGCTCGTCGTGGCCGCGCTCGCGCTGGCCGTCGTCTCGCCGATCGCGGTGCTCATCGCGCTGACGGTGAGCGCCTGCGTCGTCCTCGTCGTGTGGGGCACCGGCGCCGAGCGCGGCGACCGTCAGTAGCGGCCGCCCTGCGGAGCCGGCAGCGCGTCGAGCTCGGCGAGGTCGTCGGCCGAGAGCACCAGGTCGGCTGCCGCCGCGTTCTCCTCGAGCCGCTCGACCCGCTTCGTGCCCGGGATCGGGACGACGGCGTCGCCCTGGGCCAGCACCCACGCCAGCGCCACCTGCGCCGGAGTCGCACCCACCCGGTCGGCCACGGCGCGCACGGCGTCGACGAGGGCCTGGTTGGCGGCGAGGTTCTCCGGCGAGAAGCGGGGGAGCCCGGCGCGGAAGTCCTTGTCGGTGAAGGTGCGCTGCCCGAGCGCACCGGTGAGGAAGTCGCGGCCCAGCGGTGCGTAGGGCAGGAACGCGACGCCGTTCTTCTGGCACCACGGCAGCACGTCGGCGGTCCAGTCGCGCGTCCACAACGACAGCTCGCTCTGCACCGACGCCACCGGGTGGATCGCGTGGCAGGCCTCGAGCTGCTCGACGGTGACCTCCGAGAGCCCGATCGCGCGCACCTTGCCCGCCTTCACGAGGTCGGCCATGGCGCCGACCGTCTCCTCGACCGGCGTCGCGGGGTCGACGCGGTGCAGCTGGTAGAGGTCGATGTGCTCGACGCCGAGGCGCTGCAGCGACGCGTCGCAGGCGGCGCGCACGTGGGCGGGTGAGCCGTCGCGCTCCGTCGTGGTGATCCGCCCGCCGCCCGGCACGAGACCGCACTTGGTGGCCACGACCGCCCGGTCGCGGCGGCCGACGAGCGCTCGCCCGACGACCTCCTCGTTGGTGTACGGACCGTAGAAGTCCGACGTGTCCAGCAGCGTGACGCCGAGCTCGAGGGCCCGGTGCACGACCGACACGGACCTGTCGTCGTCGCGCTGGTCGACGTCGTAGCCGTGGGTGAACCCCATGCACCCCAGGCCGATCGCGCCGACCTCGATCCCGCTGCCGCCCAGCACCCGTGTCCTCATGCCGCCCAACCTAGCGACCCGTCCCACCTGGCGTGATCTTGGTCAGTTGCGTGCTTCTCGGCGTCGGAAGGTCGCCACTGACCAAGATCACGCGCTGCGACGAGCAGCCGGTACGGTCGGCGCGTGACCGACATCGTGCTGCTGCCGTGGGACGACGACCTCGGCGGCGCGACCACCGGGCTCGACGTCGCGGTCTGGACGGACGACGGACCGATGCCGGCGCAGGACGTCCTCGACGACGTCGTGCTCTACGTCCCCGCCTACCAGGGCGGCACCCGCGCGCTCGAGGCGACGGCGCGGATGCCGCGGCTGCGCACGATCCAGTGCCTGTGGGCGGGTGTCGACTCGTTCTGGCCCCACGTCCCCGAGGGAGTGACGCTGCACAACGCCGCCGGCGTCCACGACACCTCGACCGCCGAGCTCGCGGTCGCGCTCACGCTGGCCCGGCTGCGTCGCCTCGACGACTTCGCCCGCCAGCCCGGCACGTGGCTGCACGAGGAGACACCCGCGCTCGCCGACCGGCAGGTGCTCATCGTCGGCTACGGCAGCATCGGGAAGGCGATCGAGCGCCGTCTCGCCGGGTTCGAGGTCGACATCGTGCGCGTCGCCCGCAGCGCGCGCGACGTCGAGGGCCCCGACGGTGCGGTCCACGTGCACGCGCGGGACGAGCTGCCCGCGCTGCTGCCCGACGCCGACGTCGTGGTGCTCATCACGCCGCTGACCGCGGAGACGCGGGGGCTCGTCGACGCCGCGTTCCTCGCGCGGATGAAGGACGGCGCGCTGCTCGTCAACGTCGCGCGCGGCGCGGTCGTCGACACCGACGCCCTGACCGCCGAGGTCCGTGCCGGACGCCTCGAGGCCGCGCTCGACGTCACCGACCCGGAGCCGCTGCCGCCCGAGCACCCGCTGTGGTCGCTGCCCGGCGTCCTCATCAGCCCGCACGTGGGCGGGACGTCGACCGCGTTCGAGCCCCGCGCGCGGCGGCTCATCGCCGAGCAGCTGCGCCGGTGGGCGTCGGGCGAGCCGCTCGACAACGAGGTCCCGCGTCCGTAGCGTCGCGGGAGGGCGCCGGACCTGGCCGGGCGCCGGGAACGGGGGATCGTCGTGGACCTGCTCGCCGTCGTATCCACCGATGACCCGAGCACCCTCCTCCCGGTGCCTGCGGACGAGGTCGTCGTGGGCGGCCTCGGGATCATGGCGTTCTTCTTCGCCGTCTTCGCCGTCTTCTTCGTGGTCGTGGTGGGCCTGATCGTCTTCTCCGCCACGCGCCGCTACAAGGCGGCCAAGGCGGCCGGGCTCGACCCGTTCGCAGGCGACGTCCAGCTCATGGGGCAGGCCAAGAACTCGGCCATGCTCGCCCCCGAGCGCACCGTCGCCGAGCGGCTCGCGGAGGTCGACGCGCTCCGCTCCGCGGGGACGATCTCGGCGGAGGAGCACGCCGCCGCGCGCGCCAAGATCCTGGGCACCGTCTGACCCGCAGCGCCGCGAGGTGCACGACCCCGGGGGACGGCGGACGCGGCACCTCGTAGGCTCGCTCCCGTGAGCACCCCTGACATCAAGCCCCGGTCCCGCACGGTCACCGACGGACTCGAGCGCGCTGCCGCGCGCGGCATGCTCCGCGCGGTAGGCATGGGCGACGACGACTGGGAGAAGCCGCAGATCGGCGTCGCCTCGTCGTGGAACGAGATCACGCCGTGCAACCTCAGCCTCGACCGGCTCGCCGACGCCGCCAAGAACGGCGTGCACTCCGGCGGCGGCTACCCGCTGGAGTTCGGCACCATCTCGGTGTCCGACGGCATCTCCATGGGTCACGTCGGCATGCACTACTCGCTGGTCAGCCGCGACGTCATCGCCGACTCGGTCGAGTGCGTCTTCGAGGCCGAGCGCCTCGACGGCGCGGTGCTCCTCGCGGGCTGCGACAAGTCCGAGCCGGCGATGCTCATGGCCGCCGCGCGCCTCGACGTCGCCGCCGTGTTCCTCTACGCCGGGTCGATCCTGCCCGGCAAGGTCGGCGACAAGGACGTCACGATCATCGATGCGTTCGAGGCGGTGGGCGCGTGCGCCCGCGGGCTCATCTCGCGCGAGGACGTCGACGCCATCGAGCGCGCGATCTGCCCCGGTGAGGGCGCCTGCGGCGGCATGTACACCGCCAACACGATGGCCGCCGCGGCCGAGGCGATGGGCATGAGCCTGCCGGGCTCCGCCGCGCCGCCCGCCGTCGACCGCCGTCGCGACGGCTACGCCCACCGCTCCGGCGAGGCCGTCGTCGAGCTGCTGC
Organism: Candidatus Nanopelagicales bacterium; assembly: GCA_044224785.1. GTDB lineage: Bacteria > Actinomycetota > Actinomycetes > S36-B12 > CAIYMF01 > Longivirga. The sequence continues at coordinate 5,185 of JBGAJT010000149.1, forward strand.
GCCGCGGCATCACGACCCGCGACATCATCACGCGCGAGTCGCTGCTCAACGCGATCGCGGTCGTCGTCGCGCTCGGCGGCTCCACGAACGCGGTGCTGCACCTGCTCGCGATCGCCCACGAGGCGCACGTCGAGCTCGACATCGAGGACTTCAACACCATCGCCGACAAGGTGCCGCACCTGGCGAACGTGAAGCCCTTCGGCCAGTACGTCATGAGCGACGTCGACCGCATCGGCGGCATCCCCGTCGTCATGAAGGCTCTGCTCGACGCGGGACTGCTGAACGGCGACTGCCTCACCGTCACCGGCAAGACGATGGCCGAGAACCTCGCCGACATCGCGCCGCCCGACCCCGACGGCAAGATCCTGCGCGCCCTGTCCGACCCGATCCACAAGACGGGCGGGCTCGCGATCCTCAACGGCTCGCTCGCGCCCGAGGGCGCGGTCGTGAAGACGGCCGGCTTCGACAACGACGTGTTCGAGGGCAACGCCCGCGTGTTCGACGGCGAGGCCGGCGCGATGCAGGCGGTCGAGGACGGCACGCTGAAGAAGGACGACGTCGTCGTCATCCGCTACGAGGGCCCCAAGGGCGGTCCGGGCATGCGCGAGATGCTCGCCGTCACCGGCGCCATCAAGGGCGCGGGCCTGGGCAAGGACGTCCTGCTCATCACCGACGGCCGGTTCTCCGGCGGCACGACCGGCCTGTGCGTCGGCCACGTGGCGCCCGAGGCGGTCGACGGCGGCCCGATCGCGTTCGTGCAGGACGGCGACCGGATCCGCCTCGACGCCGCGAACCGCACGCTGGACCTCCTCGTCGACGAGGCCGAGCTCGAGCGTCGGCGCGCCGGGTGGGCGCCGCCGGCCCCCAAGCACCAGCGCGGCGTGCTCGCCAAGTACGCCAAGCTCGTCGGCTCGGCCCGCTACGGCGCCGTCCTCGACTAGACCCCTCCGCCGCGGTGCCCCGGGAGCCCTCCCGGGGCCGCCCGAGGGCCGCTCTCGCAGCGGATTCTCAGCCGGTCGGCCCCGTCGGCCGCTCAAGGTGGGCCCGGAACCGCCGATGGCCTCGACATGGGTGCTGTGCGGATGTCGGGGGCTGCGGGCGCCGCTGGCCGGGCCCTCGTCGCCCTGACGGCGGCAGCCCTGCTCGGCGGCGTCGGCGCCGTCGCGCTGGCCGGCACCAGCGGCTCCGACGCGGGGCGCTGGGTCCTCGGCCTGCTCTGCCTCGGCACCGTCGTCTCGCTGGCCGTCGCCGGCCGGCTCTGCAGCGGCCATCTGCGCCGCGCCTGGTGGCTGCTCGCCACCGCGGCCGCGGTCGGGGGAGTGCTGGAGTCGGGGCTGGTCGACGCCGGCGTCGCTCTCTGGGTGCTGCGCCCTGTGGCGGCCGCCCTCGCCGTCGCGGCCCTCCTGTCGTTCCCCGGCACCGCGCGCACCACCCGGCAGTGGGCGCTGCTCGCACTCGACGGCTGGCTGCTGAGCGGGTCCCTGTTCGTGCTGCTCTGGATCGTCAGCCTCGACCAGCGCGGCACGACCGACCTGCTGCGCGGCGACGTCGCCTGGACGTTGTGGATCCTGGTCGACCTCGTCATCGCGAGCGTCGTGCTCGCGCTCACGCTGCGCCTGCCGCGGCGCTCGGCGTACGGCGCGCTCGTCCTGGGCTTCGGCGCCGTGATGCTCTGCGCGGCGGAGCTCGTCGAGGCGCTGTTCCAGTCGACCACCGAGGCCAGCCCCGCCTACGTCGCGTGCTGGACCGCCTCGTTCGTCGCGTTCGCCAGCGCGCCGTGGGTCGAGCGCAGCCCGTTCGCCCGGGCGCACGACGGCAACGGCTCGCGCCACGTCGTCCGCATCCCCTACGTCGTGGCCTGCGTGGCCATCGCGCTCGTCCTCGTCGCGCTCGCCTCCGGTCGCAGCGGCGGCGGGATCCTCGTGCTCGTCGTCGTCGCGCTGCTCGTGTCGGTCGTCTCGAGCCAGGCGCTGCTCAGCGCGGAGAACCGCCGCCTCGTCGTGCAGCTCTCGCACCAGGCCGAGCTCTTCCGCGACCGCGCCACACGCGACACGCTCACCGGCCTGCCCAACCGCGAGGTGTTCACCGGACGCGTCGAGCTCGCGCTCACCGGGCCCACGCGCGGTGCGGTCGCCGTGCTGTTCGTCGACCTCGACGGCTTCAAGGACGTCAACGACTCCTTCGGCCACGCCATCGGCGACGAGCTCCTGGTCGAGGCCGCCGGGCGCCTCGCCGCCGAGGTCCGCGAGACCGACGTCGTCGCCCGCTTCGGCGGCGACGAGTTCGTCGCGATGCTCGCCGACTGCTCGGACGAGATGGCGCTCGACATCGCCGAGCGCCTGCGCCGCTCGCTGTCCGAGCCCTACCGGATCGGCCACCGCGACGTCGTCGTCTCGGCCAGCATCGGGCTGGCGCGCACCGACGGCAACGACGACGCCGAGTCCGCGATGCGCAACGCCGACCTCGCGCTCTACCGCGCGAAGGAGTCCGGCCGCGACCGCGTGTCGGTCTACGAGCCGGCGATGCACGCCACCGCGCTGCGCCGCCTCGACGCCGCGAGCCGACTGCGCCAGGCGCTCGTGCACGACCGGCTCGCCCTCGCGTTCCAGCCGATCTGCGACCTGCGCACCGGCGCCGTCCACTCCGTGGAGGCGCTGCTCCGCTTCGACCAGCAGGACCTCGCCGACTGGACCGTCACCGAGGTCATCGCCGCGGCCGAGGAGAGCGGCCTGATCGTGCCGCTCGGCGGCTGGGTCCTCGACGCGGCCGTGAGCACCCTCGGCGCGTGGCTGGCGAACGGCGTCGAGACGCGGATGCACGTCAACGTCTCCTCGCGCCAGCTCGAGTCGGGCGACTTCGCGCGCCAGGTCGAGAACGCGCTGGTCTGCTACGGCGTGCCCGCGGCCGGGCTCTGCCTCGAGATCACCGAGCACCACCTCGTGCGCGACCTCGACAGCTCGGCGCGCGAGCTCGAGGCGCTGCGGCACCTCGGCGTACGCGTGGCGCTCGACGACTTCGGCACCGGCTACTCGTCGTTGTCGTACCTGCCGCGCCTTCCGCTGGACACGCTGAAGGTCGACCGCGAGCTGATCGCGCGCGTGGGCACGGCCCGCGACACCGTCCCGGCCGTGCTCCGCCTCGGCCGCGACCTCGGCCTCACCGTCATCGCGGAGGGCATCGAGCGGGTCGAGCAGCTGCTGCTGCTGCGCTCGTCGGGCTGCCACCTGGGGCAGGGCCACCTGCTGGCCCGGCCCGCCGGTCGGCGCACCGCCGCCGAGAT
>JBGAJT010000014.1:0-7317 GCA_044224785.1 Candidatus Nanopelagicales bacterium
AGTTCCTCAACGAGTACGGCCCCTCGCTCCTCGCGTTCACCATCAGCTTCGCCGTCATCGTGCGGCTCTGGTCGGTGCACCACCGGCTGTTCGCCTCGGTGGTCGCGGCCGACGCCGGGCTGGTCGCGCTCAACATGCTGTGGGCGTTCACGATCGTCTTCCTGCCGCTGCCCACCGAGATCACGGCGATCTCCGACAACCACGACCGGGTGGCCGTCGGCCTCTACATCGGCACGATGCTGGTGAGCTGTTTGGTCATGTTCGCCATCGAGCTGCACCTGCGGCGTACGCCGGACCTCGTCTCCGAACGGCCGTCGCTCGTACCGATCGTCGCGGTCACCCTCCTGTTCGCCCTCGCCCTCGTGCTCGGTGTGCTGCTCATCAGCTACCTGCCGCTCCTCCTGCTGCTGCTCTCCGGCGTCGTGGGCCGCGTCCTCATGTCGCGTCGCGCCGGTGCGGACCCGGTCGACGGCTGAGGCACGAGCATCGGCGCGAGGTCGGACGGCCCCGCGCCGAGGACTGCGGCAGAGTGGGACCACATCGACCCGAGGAGCACCTGTGACCGAGCCCGTCCGCATCGGCCTGGTCGGCTACGGCCTGGGCGGCCGCGCCTTCCACGCGCCGCTCATCGCGAGCGCGCCGGAGCTCTCGCTCGTCGGCGTCGTCACGACCAACGACGACCGTCGTGAGCAGCTCGCGCAGGACCATCCCGGGGTGCCGGCGCTCGACGACCTGCGCGCGCTCGTCGACGCCGGTGCCGAGGCGGCCGCGATCTCGTCGACCACGGGCACGCACACCGCGCTCACCGACGAGGCGCTCAGCCTCGGGCTGCATGTCGTCTGCGACAAGCCGCTCGCGGTCGACGCGACGACCGGCCGCGAGTCCGTCGCGCTCGCCGAGCGGCTCGGGCTGCTGCTGACGGCGTACCAGAACCGCCGGTGGGACTCCGACTTCCTCACCATCAAGCGGCTGCTCGCCGACGAGGCGCTCGGCGACGTGTTCCGCTTCGAGTCGCGCTTCGAGCGCTGGGCGCCGGGTGCGCCGCGCGCGTGGTGGCGGGCGGAGCTGCCTGCCGCGGAGGGCGGCGGCGTACGCCTCGACCTCATGACCCACCTCACCGACCAGGCGGTGCAGCTGTTCGGCCCGGTCGAGTCGGTCTACGCCGAGATCGCGACGCGACGCGGCGCGAGCATCGCCGACGACGACGTGTCGGCGGTGCTGCGGCACACGAGCGGCGTCAGCTCGCACCTGCACGCGAGCACGATGACCGGCGACGTGAGCCGGCGCTTCCGCGTCCTGGGCACCGACGGCGCGTACGTCGTCGGCGGCATCGACGGCCAGGAGGACGCCCTGCGCGCCGGTCGCACCCCCGCGTCGGAGGGCGACGCGTGGGGGGTCGAGCCGGAGTCGGCGCACGGCGAGATCCGCCGCGGCGCGGAGAGCACCGTGGTCGCCACCGAGCGCGGGCGCTGGGACTCCTTCTACCCCGCCTTCGCCCGCGCCGTGCGCGGCCAGGGCGCGCTCCCGGTCGAGGCCCGCGAGGCCGTGTACGTCCTCGAGGTCCTCGACGCGATGGCCGTCTCCGCCCAGGAGAACCGCACCGTCACCCCCTGACCCGCCAGACCCGCGTGATCTTGACGCACGAGGAGCCCGCGAGCGCGGTGGCTCACGAGCTCCTCGGCGTACGGGTCGGTGCCTGCTCCTCCGTGAGTGGAAGGAATGTTGCTCTCTTAGCAACGAATGGCACATTCAGTGAGAACGACCTACTTGAAGACGGCCTCGCGGAACTCCTCGCGCTGCTCGCAGGCGACCTTGATCCGCTCGAGCTGCTCGTCGGTGACGTCGTCGAGGTCGAAGACGTCGCGGATGAAGTCGGGCAGGTCCGGGCGGTAGTCGTGCGCCCAGGCCCGGTAGGAGCCGGGGATCTGGGCGTTCTTCATGTCGACGAGCAGCTGGTAGAAGGTCGTGACCGGGCGCCAGCGCATCGACACCGGGATGCCGCGCGGCGAGCGGCCGGGCAGCTCGAGCTCGGTCGGCCGGTCCGGTCCGAGCCAGGCCGGGCGGCGGTTGATGAGCGACGGGCCGAACTTGGTGACGCCGTCGTTGTCGTGGCTGAGCAGCACGTAGTGCGCGTGCTCCTTGGCGGTGTTGCCGAGCGCGAGGAACTCCTCGTAGTCGTTGACGACGGCGATGAGGGTCTTGTCGATGTCGGCACGGTCCGGGCCCATGATCTCGTGGCGCCACTTCGACATCTCCGGCGTACCGATCCACAGTGCGCGGTCGATGCCGAGCGCCTGCGGGCCCAGCGTGCCCCAGCCCTCGAACGCGGCCTGGCTGGTGTGCGCGCCGAGCGACTCGCCGAACACGACCACCATCGGCCGCTCGCCGACCGGCATGTCGCGGACGCGCTCGAGGATCCGCAGCCACAGCGCGCGGTTCTGCTCCTTGGCGCCCTTGACCTTGCCGAGCGACAGCGGCGACGGGCGCTTGGAGTACTGCAGCGTGACCGAGGCCATGTCGCCGCGCGTCATGTACTGCGTCGCGGCGATGGCGACGTAGTTGACGTAGCCGGTGCCGGTCGGCGACACGAGCATGATCAGCTTCCGCGACCAGGCGTCGGTGCGGTCCATCTCGGCGAGCGCGAGCTCGACACGGCCGAGCGCGGTGGGTGCGCTGTCGAGCCCGACGAAGATCGAGATCGGCGTGTTGCGCGCCTCCTCCTGCATCACCGTCCTGATCGACAGCTCGGGGCGCTTCACGCCCTGCAGCTCGGACGGCCGGTCCTCGAGCTTCTCCGGGCGCACGTAGGTGACGACGTGGCGCCGGCCCTCGCGGCCCATGGTCTCCCACGGCACGAGGCTCTGCGGCGAGCCGCTGACGTACTGGTTGGTCCAGAGGTCCGGGGCCGACTCGTCCATGCCCTCGTCGTACTGCGACGTGCCGGCCTCGATGCCCGCCATCGCCTTGTTCCACAGGGCGTGCGTGCCGTAGCCGACCGCGGCGAGCATCGCGACGTGGCCCGAGCGCCGCCAGAACTGCTCGGACCCGGGGAGCACGCGGCTGCCCACGCTGCCGAGCTTGCGCGCGGTCCACGCCTCGCCGATGGTGAGGCCCGCGAGGGTGACGACGACGCCGGCACCGGCGGCGAGGCCGAGCAGCGGGTTGGACTTGGCCGGGTCGGCGAAGTGCTCCGGCGGGTTCTCGCTCTGGCGGACCTTCTCGAGCACCATCGCGACGCCGACGCCGACCGGGATCGCCAGCGGCAGCCGCGCGATCCTGCCCTCGGCGCCGACCGCGTTGTCGACGACGGTCTGCGCGGCGATCGTGGCGGCGAGCACGGTCGCGCCGACGCCGGTGATGGCGGAGCGCCAGCCGGCCTGGCGGATCAGGCCGCGGACGGCAGTCTCGTTCTCGCGGTGGCCGATGAAGGCGACCACGCCGAGACCGATCGGGATCACGGCCATGTCGAGCAGGAGGGTGGCGGCGCGAGCGCGCTGCTCGTCGGTCCACGACTCGGGGAACGGCAGCACCGTCGACATCGCGTTGCCGCCGGTGTCGATGAGGTCCTGGGCGATGACCGTGAGCAGGAAGTGGGTGCCGGTGGCGAGACCGGTGATCATCCCCTGGTCCTGCCAGGTCCGCTCCGAGAGCGATCGGACGAACGTCCCGGGAACCGCCGCAGCGGCGGTCACCAGACCGACCTGCTGCCCCCGACCCAGGATCTCGTGCGTGGCCATCGAACCCTCCTCGTACGCAGGCGCCAGCCATCTGCGACCGTAGGCCATCGAACCAGAGCGGGACGGGCGTATGCGCAGGACGGTGAGCCGCAAGATGGGCGCGGGGGCGCTCGTCGTCGGTGTCGCCATGGGCGTGTACGTCGGCGGCACGGTCGGAGCCATCGTCGGGGTCCTGCTCGCGATGATCGGCTTCCAGGCCCTGACCCGCGGCGTCGAGGGCCGGCCCTACATCGTGACCGGCCTGGTGACCACCGCCGGGCTCGCCCTGATCGCCTGGGCGCACGGGCTCGACGCCCCCGAGGTCGGCCTGGGGCGGTCGACCTGGGTCCACGGCATCGCCATCGCGGTCGGCATCGTCGTGGTCGTCGGCGTCGTCATCGGGATCGCGGGCAGCATCCCCCGGCTCCAGCACCTGTTCGCCGACGAGCGGATCACCGAGGTCAGCGGCCTCGAGACGACGCGCAAGGCGCTGCTCGACATCCCGTTCGGCACGGTGCTGATCGAGGAGTTCGCGTTCCGCGGAGTGCTGCTCGCGCTCGGCGACGTCCTGTGGCCGCTGCCCGGGGCTGTCGTGTGGACCGCGGTGCTGTTCGGCCTCTGGCACATCAGCCCGGCGCTGGAGATGCACGACTCCCACCAGGCGACGCAGGGCTCGTCGTGGACCACGGTGGTCGGCACGGTGATCTTCACCGGGCTCTCCGGCGTCGGCTTCGCGATCCTGCGGCTCTGGACCGGGTCGCTCTTCCCGCCGGCCGCCCTGCACTGGGCCGCGAACGGCACCGGCGTCGTCGTCGGCTGGTTCGTCCACCGCCGCCTGCGCCGTCGTACCGAGTACGACCCCGTCGGCGAGCGCGAGGACCCCGGCCACAACGACTGACCACGCCGCGGTCGATGTGCCCCGACCTGCGATAGGTGCAGGTATCCCTGCCCAGGCACCGGATCGGTGCCCGCCACCGCCCGACTGCCTGGGGAAGTCCGCTCCCGCCTAGTGCAGGTTGGGGCACATCGACCGCGGACGATCGGCGGGCTGGTGGGTCAGAGGTGGGCGAGGACCCAGTCGGCGAGGGTGTGCGCGTGGTCGGCGACCGTGTCCTGCCAGGTGCGCAGCGCGGTCTCGTCGGCGTCGTCGCTCACCAGCTTCACCAGGCGCACCGGTACGCCGGCCTCCCGCGCCGCGAGGGCGACGGCGTAGCCCTCCATGTCGACGAGGTCCGCGCGCTGCGCGAGCTCGTCACGCAGCGGGCCGCCGGCGACGAAGCGGTCGCCGGTCGCGAGGGTGAGGCCCTCCCCCAGCGCGATCGGTGCACCGAAGTGGACGCCGAGCGTCTCGAAGACGCCCTCGTCGTTGAAGTCGTGCTGGATGACGGTGCCGATCTCGTGGACGCCGAGCAGCCCGTCGCGCAGGCCGCCGGCCGTGCCGATGTTGATGACGGCCGACGGCGTGGCCGTAGCGAGCAGCCGTGCGGTCGCGTTCGCCGCGCGCACCTTGCCGGCGCCGGTGACGAGCACGGGCAGCCGCTCGTCGAGCCCGGCCGCTTCCTCGCGCAGCGCGACGACGAGCAGCGGCCGGTCCGGCGTCACGGTCCCTCGGAGCTCCACGGACCCATGACACCAGGTCCGGCGTACGCCGGAAACGCCCACCCCGCGCGAACGCCGGGCGACACCGGGCGACACAGACGAGCTTGGGGCGCCTGGAGTGCTTAGAGCGCAGTTCAGGGCACCTTCAGCGGGATCTGGCGGGGGTCAGGTGCGGAGGATGGGGCGGGTCATGCAGGTGGGGCCGCCCTCGCCCTTGTCGCTCTGCTCGCTGTCGAAGGTGTGCACCTCGACGCCCGCCTCGCGCAGCTTGTCGGCGGTGCGCACGTTGCGCTTGCCCATGACGACGACGCCGGGGCGCACGGCGAGGATGTTGCAGCCGAGCGTGACGTACTCGTCGTCGTCGACCGTCACCCACTCGATGCCGCGGCGCGCGAGGGACTGCAGCATCGCGACGGGCGCGAGCCGCTCGTAGACGACCGCGAGGTCCTCGCGGACCGGCGAGATCACCGACATCAGGTGCAGGCAGTACTCCGGGCCCATGTCGTGCGGCAGGTCGAACTGCTCCACGGCCACGCCGTCGCCGGCGAGGATCCCGCGCATCTGGTCGATGGCCGCCTGGTTGGTGCGGTAGCCGCGGCCGATCGCGACGGTGTCCTCGTCGAGCCAGAACATGTCGCCGGCGTCGGCCGTCGCGTCGCCGACGAGGCGGCCGATCGTGGGTACGCCGGCCTGCTCGAGGCCCGCGGCGAGGTGGTCGCCCTCACCGACGCGCGCAGCCTTCGCGGCCTGGAAGACGACGGTGCCCGACGGGATCACGAACGCCGGGTCGTAGACGAAGACGGCGTCGGGCAGGCCCGGCACCGGGTCTAGCTCGACGACCTCGGAACCGAGGTCGCGCAGCGTCTGCGCGAAGCCGGCGTGCTGGGCAGCGAGCCGGTCGAGGTCCGGCGTCTGCCAGTGCGCCGCCTCGTACTGCGCGACGACCTCCGGTCCGCCGGTGAGGGGGCGGCGTACGGCGACCCGCTCGAGGGTGCCGACCGAGGACCTGACTCCGTAGGCGTGCTGCGTCATGACGCGGAGCCTCCCACGCCGACGGCCGCCGTCCCACCCGGCCCCGCCTCGCGCCGGCCCCGACCCCCGCCGGCCCCACCGAACGCGGTCGATGTGCCCCAGCCTGCGCTAGGCGGGGGCCGGGCGCCCCCGATGGTCGGAGGCGCGCAGACGTGGGGGGACGCAGACCTGCACCTAGCGCAGGTCGGGGCACATCGACCGCGGGAAAGGGGCGCGGCGAGTCGGTGCGAGAACGCTCGGCGGGAGCGCGCGATCGGGCAGGATGCGACCCGGCGGTCCGGCCCGGCGGGGACGAGGAGGGTCACGTGGAGCGCAGGCAGCGGCTGCTGCGGCTGTTCCGGAGCTGGTCCTCGCCGCCCGACGACGTCCGGCAGCGCCGTCCCACCGACGTGCTGCTCCTGATCGCGTCGACCCTGGTCCTCGTCGGCGTCGGCTTCTACTTCCACGACACCACGCGCTCGTCGACGCCGCCCGACGCCGACCCCGGCACGATCGCCCACATCGTCGACTGGTTCGCCGACTTCGGCTACGCCCTCGTCGTCGGCTGGGCGATCGTCCTCGTCCTGCTCCCGATCTTCAGCCGCGGCCGTCGCCGCCTCCTCGTCGACTACGTCGCAGGCGCGGCGCTCGCGCTGGGCATCGGCGTCGTCGTGGCAGGTCCGAGCAGCGGGGGCTGGACCTTCACGCTCAAGGAGATCCTCACCGCGACGCCGGCCCCGGTCGACGTCGTCGGCCCGGTCGCGATCGCCACCGCGGTGATCGTCATCGCGTCGCCCCACGTCACCCGGCCGCTGCGCTGGACCGGCCGCACCGTGGTGCTGCTCGGGGCCGTGTCGGCGGTGGTCCTGGACCTCACCGAGACGATCGGCGGCCTCGCGGCCATCGGCGTCGGCAACGCCTACTGCGAAGTCAGGCTCTCCGACGAGGGCGAACTGCTGAGCCGCGGCGCCAACGTCTTCATGGGCTCGCT
>JBGAJT010000014.1:7327-22232 GCA_044224785.1 Candidatus Nanopelagicales bacterium
CGACCATCACGCTGTCGCCGCGGCAGGAGGCCGGCGCGGCGCGGTTCGACGCGGTCGGCGACGACGGCCGTCGCCTGCACGTCGTCGTCTACGGCCGCGACGCCTGGGACGACCAGTTCCTCGGCTCGCTCTACACCTCGCTCAACCGCCGCGGTGAGCAGCTCGAGCTGCTCGGCGGCCGCAAGCAGCGGGTCGAGCACGAGGCGCTCGTGACGCTGCTCGCCCAGCGCGACGGCGTACCCGTGCTCCCCGTCGTCGCCGTCGGCGAGAGCGACGACGGCGACGCGATGCTGGTGAAGGAGGCGCCCGCGCGCCACCTCGACGAGGGCGACCTCGACGATGCCCAGCTGGCCGAGGCCTGGGCCGCGCTCGACCGGCTGCACGCGCTGGGCATCGCGCACCGCGCGATCACGCGGCACGCCCTGGTGGTGCGCGACGACGGCACCCTCGCGCTCACCGGCTTCGACCAGGCGCGCCTCGGCGCCGACGACATCGCGCTGATGATCGACCGGGTGCGGCTGCTCGTCGGCACCGCCCTCACCGTCGGGAGCGAGCGCGCGGTGGCCGCGGCCGGAGCAGCGCTGGGCGCCGACGGCATCGCCGAGATGCTGCCCTACCTCCAGTCGGCCGTCCTCGACCGCGCGCAGCGCAAGGGGCTGGACGGTCTCGAGTGGGACCTCGCGTCGTTGCGCGCCGATGCGGTGGCGTTCGCAGGTGTCGAGCCGCCGGAGCTCTACCGCGTGCAGCGCGTCACCTGGAAGCGGGCGCTCGGCACGATCGCGCTCAGCGTCTTCGCGTACTTCATCATCAGCAAGCTCGCCGGCGTCGACTGGTCGAGCATCCAGGCCGACCTCGAGGACGCCGACAAGAAGTGGCTGCTCCTCGCCATCCTCATGTCGCCGTTCGTCCAGGCCGCGATGGCCTACTCCACGCTCGGCGCGACGATGGCGCGGCTGCGCTACGTCCCCGTCCTCATGCTGCAGTACGCGATCCAGTTCATCGCGCTGACGCTGCCCTCGACCGCAGCGCGCCTCGCGCTCGAGGTGCGCTTCTTCCAGAAGTTCGGGCTCCCACCCGCGGGCGCGGTCTCGACCGGGATGATCGACTCGTTCTTCGGCTTCCTGGTCCAGATCGCGTTGCTGCTCGTGATCCTGCTGACCGGCCTGCCCGGTCTCACGACGCCGATCCGCGGATCGAGCTCGTCGAGCGGGTCCTCCTCCACGACGTCGACGGGGCCCTCGGCGATCGTCGTGCTGCTCGTCGTGCTCATCGTGGGTGGGCTGCTCGCGCTGGTCTTCGTGCCGAAGTTCCGTCGTCGCCTGCGCGGTCTGATCCCCCGGGTCCGCGAGCAGATCAAGGAGTCGACGGCCAACGCGAAGACCGCGATGCGCGTGCTGCGCCACCCGGTGAAGCTCGTCACGATGCTGCTCGGCAACTTCGTCGCGCAGGTGATCCAGGCGTCGATCCTCGGCGTCTGCCTCTACGCCTTCGGCGACACCGCGCACCTGTCGCAGCTCATCCTCATCAACACCGGCGTGCAGCTGTTCGCCGGGCTGATGCCGGTGCCCGGTGGCATGGGTGTCGCGGAGGCCGGCTACACCGCGGGCCTGCAGGCGATCGGGGTCGACAGCAGCGTCGCGATCTCGACAGCGATCGCGATGCGCCTGGCCACCTTCTACCTGCCGCCGATCTGGGGCGCCGGCGCGATGGGCTGGCTGCGCCGCCGCGACTACGTGTAGCGGCGTACGCCGGACCCTGGAGCCGGCACCGGCCCCTGCCCCGGACAGCACGAGGGCCCGTCGACGACCTCGCGGTCGTGGACGGGCCCTCGCTGCATCCGTCAGCCCTGGGGGGTCGACCCCCGGTGGACGTACCGGTCAGGCGTGGCGTCGCCGAGCCCCGGGAAACCAGCCCTGGGAGGGCCGGGCCCCCTCGGAGCGCGCGTCGGAGCGGTCGGCGCCGAAGAAGGGCGACGCGACGGCGATCAGCAGGAAGACGACGACGAACAGCAGTGCGGTCATGGGTCTCACCCCTCCTCGGGTTGGCCGCCAGCCTGGCGGCTCCCCCTCAGAGTGAGCCCTCAACTGTGAAAGGACAAGCAACAGTCTCTTCACTTCAGTTCAGGTTTGGTGAACAATGGGGCCATGCTCGACATCCGCCGCCTCCAGGTCCTCGCCGCCGTCGTCGACACCGGCTCGGTCACCGCCGCCGCGACCCGCCTGGGCTACACGCCGTCGTCCATCAGCCAGCAGCTGTCCACCCTCGAGCGCGAGACCGGGGTGCCGCTGTTCGAGAAGAACGGCCGCGGCATCCGGGCCACCGACGCCGGGCTGCTGCTCGCCGAGCACGCCGCCACGATCCTGCGCGGGGTCGAGGAGGCGGAGCGCGCCGTCGAGGACCTGCGCGAGGGGCGCACCGGTCGGGTGCGGGTCATGTCGTTCACGTCGGCGGGCGACTCGCTGCTTCCGGCCGCCGTCGCGCACCTGCGCGAGACCCACCCCGGTCTCTACGTCGCGACCACGATCGGCGAGACCGACCAGGCGCTGCAGATGCTGCGCGACAACCTGCTCGACCTCGCCCTCGTCCTCGAGCCCTTCGGCCGCGGCGAGGAGCCGCACGACGACCTGGTCCGCCTGCACCTGCTCGACGACCCCTACCGCGCGATGCTCCCCGAGGGCCACCCGCTCGCGGCCGACGACACCGTCGAGCTCACCGACCTCGCGGCCTACGACTGGGTCGCCGCCCTCGGCGGCAACGGCTTCTGCCGCGACGACACGGTCGACCTCTGCCGCCGCGCCGGCTTCTCGCCGCGCTTCGTCGCGCACGCGGTGGAGTTCCCTGCGGCGCAGGCCTACGTCGCCACCGGCATCGGCGTGGGGCTCGTGCCCGAGCTCGCGCTCGGTGCGGTCCACGACGGCGTCGTGATCCGGCCGCTGCGCCGCCCGACCGAGCCGCGCCACGTGTGGATCGTGTCGCGCCCGGCGGTGGCGCAGTCGCCGTCGGTGCTCGCGATGGTCGACGCCCTGCGCATCGGCGCGAGCGAGCACACCGAGCGCTCCGCCGCCCGCCCCCACGCCCGCACGGCACGCAAGACCCGCACCAAGCCCGCCACCCTCGCCGGCTGACCTCGCCCAGCCGACCCGCAGAACCGCCCCGCCCCCCCCAGATCCCGGATGAGGGTGCCCCAGGACGCCTAAGACGCAGCCCATGCTCCCCACTGCATCCACAGGGCACCTGCGTGGGAGTGCACGATCGCGGGTGTCGGGCCCCGCGTCCGGGCGACGGCCGCTGGCAGGGCTCGTCTCGGGGGGTGGACCGGTCCGCGGTGCCGGGCGGGGCGGTCGCACCTACGGTGTCGGCATGCGCACCGTGAACGCCTACGCCACCGCCGCTGCCGGCGCCCCGTTCGAGCCGACCACGATCGAGCGCCGCGACCTCGGCCCGACCGACGTCCTCCTCGCCATCCGGTACGCCGGCATCTGCCACTCCGACATCCACACCGTGCGCGAGGAGTGGGGCCCGGCGCACTTCCCGCTGACCGTCGGCCACGAGATCGCCGGCGTCGTCGAGGAGGTCGGGTCCGACGTCACGCGGCACGCGGTCGGCGACCGCGTCGGCGTCGGCTGCCTGGTCGACTCGTGCGGCGAGTGCCGGCACTGCCTCGCGGGCCACGAGCAGTTCTGCGAGGACTCGATCGGCACCTACGGCTCGATCGGCCGCGACGGGAAGCCGACGCTCGGTGGTTACAGCACGCACATCGTGGTCAAGGAGCGCTTCGTCGTCCGCATCCCCCACGGCCTCGAGCTCGACGTCGCCGCGCCGCTGCTCTGCGCCGGGATCACGACGTACTCGCCGCTGCGCCACTGGGACGCCGGACCCGGCACGCGCGTCGGCGTCCTGGGTCTCGGCGGCCTCGGCCACGCCGCGGTGAAGTTCGCGGCGGCGCTCGGAGCGGAGGTGTCGGTCTTCTCGCGCACCCTCGCCAAGGCCGATGACGCGGTGCGCATGGGCGCGACGCACGTCTTCGCCACGGAGGACCCGGCCACGTTCGAGGAGCGCGAGGGCAGCCTCGACCTGATCATCAACACGATCTCGGTGCCCATCAAGCTCGGTGCGCACCTGCGGCTGCTCGACGTCGACGGCGTCATGGTGCAGGTGGGTGTGCCGCCGGAGCCGATGTCGCTGCACATGTACCCGCTGCTCGGCGGCCGCAAGTCGCTGGCCGGGTCGCCGATCGGGGGCCTCCCGGAGACCCAGGAGATGCTCGACGTCGCGGCCGAGCACGGCTTCGGCGCCGACATCGAGACGATCGAGGCGCCCTACATCACCACCGCCCACGACCGCGTCGTCGCCGGCGACGTCCGCTACCGCTTCGTCATCGACATCGCCTCGATGGCCTGATCCCCGGCTCCTCACCAGGACCACCACGCCACTGGCCGAACGCGCGGTTTCTCGGCAGTTTCCCGTGCATTCGGGCAGTGACGTCGGGAGGTCCGGGGAACCGGGACCGGCCGCTGGTGCCGGCGAGGCTCAGCCCTGGATCGAGCGGTCCTGGCCAGCCCAGAAGTCCGCGCGCAGCTTGAACTTCTGCAGCTTGCCGGTGGCGGTGCGCGGGAGCTCGTCGCGGAACTCGACGCGCTTCGGGCACTTGTAGCCGGCCAGCCGCTCGCGGCAGTGGGCGACGACGTCCTCGGCGGTGAGCGGCGTGCCGTCGGTGACGATGAGCGCGGTGACCGCCTCGCCCCACTTCTCGTCCGGCGTCCCGACCACCGCGACCTCGCGCACGTTCGGGTGCGACGCGATGGCGTCCTCGACCTCGATCGACGACACGTTCTCGCCGCCGCTGATGATGACGTCCTTCTTGCGGTCGCTGATCGTGAGGTAGCCGTTCTCGAACGAGCCGCCGTCGCCGGTGTGGAACCAGCCGCCGTCGAGCGCCTGGGCCGACTCGGTCGGCTGCTCCCAGTACGACTCGAGGACGACGTTGCTCCGCGCGAGCACCTCGCCCGACTCGTCGGTGCGGATGGTGACGCCGAGGGCGGGTGCGCCGGCACTGCCCAGCTTGCGGGCGCGCGACGCGGGGTCGAGGTCGTCCCACTCCTCACGGCGCCGGTTCACCGTGAGCAGCGGCGAGGTCTCGGTGAGGCCGTAGATCTGGATGAACTCCCAGCCGAGCTCGGTCTCGATGCGCTCGATGGTCCGGGTCGGCGGCGGTGCGCCGGCGACGATCACGCGCACGCGGTCGCGCCCGGGGATCGGCCCGTCCCACGTGGCCGCCGCGTCGAGGACCATCGCCAGCACCGCGGGCGCGCCGCACATGATGGTGACGCCGTGCTGCTCCACGCGACGCAGCACCTCGGCGCCGTCGACCTTGCGCAGGACGATGTGCCGACCGCCGACGCCGGTGAGCGCGTAGGGCATCCCCCACCCGTTGGCGTGGAACATCGGCAGCGTGTGCAGCAGGACGTCGCGGTCCGACAGCGTGACGTGCAGGCCGAAGGTCGCGGCGTTGAGCCAGATGTTGCGGTGCGTCAGCTGCACGCCCTTGGGCCGCGCGGTGGTGCCCGACGTGTAGTTGATCGTGGCGGTCGCCGTCTCGTCGCCCTCCCACGGGCGGCCGGCGTCGCGGCCGGAGAAGAGCTCGTCGTCGCACTCGCCGAGGACGAACGTGTGCTCCGCCCGCACGGTGTCGAGCAGCCCGGTGAGCTCGGGATCGACGAGGAGCACCTCGGCACCGCTGTGGCCGACGATGTACTCGACCTCGGCCGGCGCGAGCCGGAAGTTCACCGGCACGAGGACGCGCCCCGAGCCCGAGACGCCGAAGAAGCTCGTGAGCAGCCGCGCCGAGTTGTGCGACACGATCGCGACGCGGCCGCCGGGCTCGACGCCGAGCCGGTCGAGCGCCGCGGCCTGCGACCGCGCGGCGCGGGCGAGCTGCGAGTAGGTCCACGGCCCGAGCGGCGCGGCCGGCTGGTCGGGCTCGTCGACCACCGCGATGCGGTCCGGGTACACCGTCTCGGCACGGTCGAGGAAGTCGTTGACGGTCAGCGGGACGTGCATGGCGCCTCCTTCGCGGGACGCCCATCGTGGCATCCGCGACGCTGCAGATCACGCGTCTTGACCGACCTCGCACCATGTGCGACACGGGCTTTGCGGCGTACCAGGGCTCCGCAGGGAGGGGCGACGGGTGAGTGGAAGGAATGTTGCTCTCTTAGCAACGAATGGCACATTCAGTGAGAACCACGTGGCGCACATCGTGGAACAGGTGTCGACGTCGCTAGGCGGGCATCGGTGCGGCCGGTAGCGTCCGGCGCATGAGCGTCGGCGTCTTCGACCTGTTCCGGGTCGGCATCGGTCCGTCGTCGTCGCACACCGTCGGCCCGATGCGCGCAGCACGTCGTTACGTCGCGGAGCTCGACGAGCTCGGTGCGCTCGACCGCGTCGCCGCGCTGCGCATCGACCTCTACGGCTCGCTCGCTGCCACCGGCCACGGGCACGGCACCCACACCGCGCTCCTCCTCGGGCTCGAGGGTCTCGAGCCCGAGACGGTCACCGCCGACCAGATCGCCGCGCACCTCGACCGGGTCGCCGCCGAGGGGACCGTGCGCCTGCTCGGCCGTCACGAGGTGGCGTTCAACGCCGAGTCCCCCGTGCTGCACCCGCTCACGTTCCTGCCCGCGCACAGCAACGGGATGGTCTGCACCGCGACCGACGCCGCCGGGCAGGAGCTGCTGTCGGCGACCTACTACTCGGTCGGCGGCGGCTTCGTGGAGCGCGAGGGCGACGCCGCGGCTGCCGACGGCGACGAGGTCGACGATCGCCCGTATCCGTACCGCACCGCCGTCGAGCTGCTCGAGCACTGCACGTCCTCAGGCCTCTCGGTCAGCGACGTGATGCTCGCCAACGAGCTCGTGCACCGCAGCGAGGAGGAGATCCGCTCCGGCCTCCTGCACATCCGCGACGTCATGACCGAGTGCATGGAGGCGAGCCTGCGCCGCGAGGGACCGCTGCCCGGCGGCCTCAACGTGCGCCGCCGCGCGACCGCGTGGTGGGAGAAGCTCAAGTCGGTCGACCCCGACAAGGACCCGCAGCACTGGCAGGAGTGGGTCACCCTCGTGGCGCTCGCCGTCAACGAGGAGAACGCGTCGGGCGGCCGCGTCGTCACCGCTCCGACCAACGGCGCCGCCGGCATCGTGCCCGCCGTCCTCTACTACGCGACGCGCTACGTGCCGTGGGTCCGCGAGGGCGGCGCTCAGGCACGCGACGACGCGACCGTGCGCTTCCTGCTCGCCGCCGGCGCGATCGGCGTCCTCTACAAGGAGATGGCGTCCATCTCCGGCGCCGAGGTCGGCTGCCAGGGCGAGGTCGGCTCGGCGTCGTCGATGGCGGCGGCCGGGCTCGCCGAGGTGATGGGCGGTACGCCGGAGCAGGTCGAGAACGCCGCCGAGATCGCCATGGAGCACAACCTCGGGCTCACGTGCGACCCGATCGGCGGCCTGGTGCAGATCCCCTGCATCGAGCGCAACGCCATCGCCGCCGGCAAGGCGATCGCGGCGGCGAAGATGGCGCTGTGGGGCGACGGCGAGCACCACGTGTCGCTCGACGAGGTGATCCTCACGATGGCCGAGACCGGCCGCGACATGCACGCCAAGTACAAGGAGACCTCGACCGGCGGCCTCGCCGTCAACGTTGTCGAGTGCTGACCCGCACCACCCGCTCTGGGATGATGGGCGCATGGATGACGAGAAGGTGATGGGTCCGAAGTCGTACTTCCCGTCGATCGAGAAGACCTACGGGCAGCCCATCGACCACTGGATGCACGAGCTCGACGCGGTGCGCGACAAGAAGCACGGCGAGCAGGTCACCTACCTCAAGGAGACCTTCGGCATGGGCCACGGCCATGCCAACGCGCTGGTCGCGGTCTACCGCAAGGACAACGGGCTCTAAGCATCCGGCTGGCTGACGTCGACCCCGGTCGCGAGCGCGCAGCTACGGCGTACGCCGGACCCCGCAGCACGCACAGGACTGCACAGGACTGCACAGCACTGCGCCCGACCGGGGTCGATCCCGGTCGGGCGCAGTGGGTCGTGCTGATCCGCCCCGCCTGGCACGCTGCCGTGCAGACCGCCCTGCAGGCAGGGCGCCGGGCGGGACCTCGCGGATCAGGTCTGGTCGGTCGCGGAACCGAAGGTCACCTGGGCGGTGACGGTCTTGCCGTCGCGGACGTAGGTGACGTCGACGGTCGAGCCCGGGGCCTGCGAGCGCACGGTGGCGAGCAGCCCCTCGGAGTTGGCGATCCGGGTGCCGCCGAGCGAGGTGACGACGTCGCCGACCTGGAGGCCGGCCTTCGCGGCACCGCTGCCGTCGGCCACGGTGGTCAGCTGCGCGCCGCCGCCCTGGACGTCCTGCGACTGCACGCCGAGCACGGCGCGGCTGGCGACGCCGTTCTTCACCAGCTCATCGGCGATGCGCTTGGCCTGGTCGATCGGGATGGCGAAGCCGAGGCCGATGCTGCCGCTCTGCGAGCCCTGCGAGGCGCCGAGGGTGGCGATCGCGGAGTTGATGCCGACGAGACGGCCCTGGGCGTCGACGAGCGCGCCACCGGAGTTGCCGGGGTTCACGGCCGCGTCGGTCTGGATCGCGTTGAGCACCGACTGGCTGCCACCGCTGCCGTCACCGGAGACGACCGGACGGTTCAGCGCGGAGACGATTCCGGAGGTGACGGTGCCGGAGAGCCCGAGCGGCGAGCCGATGGCGACGACCTGCTGGCCGACCTTGAGGTCGGACGACGAGCCGAGCTGCACGGGCACGAGGTCGTCGACGTTCTCGACGCGGATGACGGCGAGGTCGGCGCCCGGGTCGCGGCCGACGATGGTGGCCGGCACGGACTTCCCGTCGTGGAACGTGACGGTGAGCGAGCCGCCGTCAGCGGCCTCGGCGACGACGTGGTTGTTGGTCAGGATGATGCCGTCCTTCGACAGGACGACGCCGGAGCCGGTGCCCGAGCCGGCCTGGCCCGAGAACGCGATCTGCACGACGCTCGGCAGGACCTTGGCGGAGACGGCCTCGATGTCGGTCGACGACGCGGCGCCGACGACGATCGGGGCGCTCGAGGACGCGGACGCGGCGGGCGAGTCCGAGCGCGAGCTCAGGGTCGCGCCGACGGCTCCGCCGACGCCGCCGGCGAGCAGCGCGGTGGCCAGGACGGCGGCGAGGGTGCGCGAGCCGCCGCGGGTGCGGGCGGGCGCAGGGTCCGGGGTGACCGGGTCGGCCGGAGCCGTGAACGGCTCGAACGGCGAGGTGTACGGGGGCTCAGGGGTGCGGGTGGCGGTGTCCATGAGCAGGTTCTGACCCGCAACCTGTGACGAACCTGAGATTGGTGTGAACGGTTCTTACGAGCGCCGCGCTCGGGCATCGATGCAGGTCAGCGGCCCGCGAGCGCGCAGCAGGCGGTCAGCGACGGCCGGCAGACGGCTTGCGGAAGAGCAGGACGCCGAGCGCCGCGATGACCACCTGGGCGACGAACGTGGGCACCGACGACCAGTGCATCGCCCGGCCCAGGACGTTGCCGCAGAAGGCGGCCAGGGCGCCGATGAGGATCGTGGGGAGCAGCCCGAAGCGCGCGGTGCGGGGCACCAGGAGGCGTCCCAGGCCGCCGACGATCCCGCCGACCAGGATCGAGCCGAGGACGAAGACGAGGATCTCGGCGGGTGTCATGGGTGCTCCGCGGGGCCGGGAGACGGACGTCGGCAGCGTAGCCAGGGGAGCGCACCCACACGCCGGAGCCGGCCCGACGGGGACACAGGGGTCGACGCTGCGTGAGGACGTCGGAACGCTCCGACGACCGTGCACCCGGACGGGCCACGGATCCCGGGCAACCGCTCCACCGCGGGGGTGCGGGGTGCGTACCCTGCCCGGACGGGCAGGCGTGCTGGGACGTCTGGGGGGACCCACCTCGCCTCGGAGTCCTGCCATGACCGCTCTGCCCCGCGCCGCGCGCCGTCCCGTCGCTCTGATCGCGTCCGCATCCCTCGTCGCCGGCGTCGGCGTCCTCGCGACCGTCACCGCCGGTACGGCGACGCCGTCCGCGGGTCGCGCTGCGGCCGTTCCGCCCCTCGTGCCGGACGCGCAGGTGCAGGCCGCCATCGACCAGCTCGACACGATCGCCGCAGACATGATGACCAAGAGCGGCGCCCCCGGGATGTCGATCGCCGTCACCTGGAAGGGCAGCACCGTCTACGCCAAGGGGTTCGGCGTACGCCAGGTCGGGAAGCCCGCAGCGGTCGACGCCGACACCGTGTTCCAGCTCGCGTCGGTGTCGAAGTCGGTCGGTGCGACCGTGGTCGCCAGCGAGGTGACGAAGCGGACCGTGTCGTGGACGACGAAGGTCTCGCGCTACCTCCCGACGTTCGCCCTCGCCGATCCCTACGTCACGCGCAACGTGACCATCGCCGACATGTACGCGCACCGGTCGGGCCTGCGCGAGCACGCCGGCGACCAGCTCGAGGACCTCGGGTACTCGCGCGCGCAGGTGCTCGCGAGGCTGCGTCTGGAGAAGCTGCACTCCTTCCGCGACGTCTACGCCTACACGAACTTCGGCATGACCGCTGCCGGCGAGGCCGTCGCTCGCGCCGCCCGGACCGACTGGGCGTCGCTGAGCCAGCGCGACATCTACGGCCCGCTCGACATGACCTCCACGAGCTCGCGGTTCGCCGACTACATCTCGCGGTCCAACCGCGCGGTCACCCACCGGCTCATCAACGGGAAGTACGTCGCCGACACCGTGCGCCAGCCCGACGCCGAGTCGCCCGCCGCGGGCGTGAGCTCGTCGGCCCGCGACATGGCGAAGTGGCTCACGATGGTGCTGCACTCCGGCCAGTACGACGGTCAGCAGGTCGTCGGCGAGAAGGCGCTGGAGCAGGCCGGGCTGCCGCACATCATCTCCAGCCGGGCCAAGACCCTCGCCGGTCGCAGCGGGTTCTACGGCTACGGCTTCAACGTCGACACCACGCCGGCCGTCGGCACCCGGCTCTCGCACTCGGGCGCCTTCTCGGCAGGCGCTGCGACGAACTTCGTCGCGCTGCCGGGCATCGACCTCGGCATCGTCGTCCTCACCAACGGGTCGCCGGTCGGCGCGGCGGAGGCCGTCGCGGCGACCTTCTCCGACCTCGCGCAGAACGGCTCGGTCACGCAGGACTGGTGGACGATCTACCACGACGCCTACACCTCCCTCGCCGGACCGGCCGGCGCCCTCGTGGGCCGCACGCCGCCGACGAACCCCGTGCCGAGCCACCGCGCCGCCGCCTACGTCGGCAGCTACGTCAGCAGCTACTACGGCGCCGCCCGCGTGTTCGTCGCCCACCGCGCGCTCTGGCTGCAGCTCGGGCCGAACCGCACGACCTACCGGCTGCGCCACTGGAGCGGGGACCGGTTCACCTTCCTCCCGACGGGCGAGAGCGCGATGACGGGCTCGGTGTCGATCGCCGACTTCGGCGTGCTCCGCTCGGGCCGCACCACCCGGCTGACGCTCGAGTTCTACAACACCGACGCGGAGAAGCAGAAGACCGGGCTCGGCGTCTTCCGGCGCTGACCGCCCCGAGGCAGCGGGGCACGGTCGCCGTCAGACGGCGGCGACCGGCTCCTCGGTCGCGGGCTCGCCGCTGCGCGCCGAGCGCTCCGGTGAGGAACAGGCCCGCGGCGAGCGCGACCACCCAGGTGACGCCGGCGACGAGGATCGTCACCAGCGCCGCCACGACCGCGCGGACCGGCGTACGACGGAGCACGCGGAATCCCTTGAAGGCGTTGCGCTCCCCCGCGGCCGCAGCGGGCAGCACGCAGAGCGCGGCGATCAGGACGAGCACGACGCCGGCCCCGAGCACGATCGCGACGATCGCGGTGACGACCGCGACCAGCAGCGACCAGAGCAGCAGCCGTCCGGGCAGCCGACCCAGGGGCGCGCGGTGGACGATGGCGCGCGTCGCCCAGGCGAGCAGGGCGAGCTCGAGCACCAGCGCCACCACCGACACCGCGGCGTCGGCGACGAGCACCGGAGTCGACGCGGTGCCGAGACCGGGGACGGCGGTCGCCGCCTGCACGACCGCGCCCACGACGACCGACGCGAGGACGACGAGCCACCCGGTGCCGCGCGGGCTCATGGCTGCATCGCCTTGTCGAGCACGGCCTGGATCTCGCCGTCGTACAGGGTGCGCGAGCCGACCGTGAGCACCATGCGCGCCTGGTCCGCTGCGGTCGACACGACCGTGATGTCCTGGCCGTCGCTGGTCCGGCCCTGGCAGGTCACCGCCTTGTCGGTCGCCTGCACGCAGACCGGCGCGGTGAGGATCTCGATGCCGGCGTCGAGGAGGAGGTCGTTGGCGGCGTAGCGCACACCCGACTCGCGGTCGCCGCCCACGGGGGCGAGCGCCGCGACCTGCGAGCAGCCGGCGAGCAGCAGGGCCGACGCCGCCAGCAGTGCGATGCGCCTCATCCCGCATTCCTCTTCTCGTGCCCGAGGATCCGGGTCTTCTCCACCATCCGCTGCGCCTCGAGCGCGGCGTCGCTGATCGCGGTGAGGTCGAACGGCGCGGGGAGCAGCAGCTCGGTGTTGCGGTCCAGCGCCGAGCCTCGGCGCATGCTCGGGTTCTCCGCCCAGTCGTTGGCGGCGAGCTCGCGCGCACGTGACGCGAGATCGCTCGAGCTCGACGAGGTGCCGGGGCTCGCGGGCGACGCGTGGTCCAGCACGGTGGTGAACAGCGAGAGCGTGCCGTCGCGGTTGTCGACGATCTCGACCACCTGCTGCTGCTGCGGGAAGTCGATGCACGACGCGGTGGTGATCTCCCAGAACCCGCCGGCGCTCGAGGTGTGCGCGAGGATCTGGTTGAGGTGCGTGTGGCCGTTCAGCCAGGCGATCGCGACCGGGTGCTGCAGCAGGAGGTCGACCATCTCCTCCGCGTGGTGGAGCACCTGGTCCTGACCGGGACGGACCGCGGCGTTCTCCAGGGTCAGGCTGTTGTGGTGGCTGAGCACCAGCACCAGCTTCTTCTCCGTCGTCGCCCGCTCGAGCTCCGCGCGCAGCCACTGGAACTGGTCGTCGGGCACCGCGCCGTCGGGCCCCGCGACCGCGTTGCACGTGTCGAGGCCGAGCGCGCGCACGAAGGGGCTGAGCTCCGCCGACCACCAGGTCTCGCCGCTGTCGAGGTTGTGCTGGGTGAACCCGTGGCCGACGGGGCCGGGCTCGGGCTGGGTCGTGAAGTGCTCGGCCATGAACTCGCGCTGCTCGAACAGCCGGCGCTCCGGGTTCGCCGTCACCGACCGCAGGCCGGGGCCGCCGAAGGCGAGCCGCAGCGAATCGACCACCTGCTGGAAGGCGCTGCCGCTGCTGGCGTAGCCGTTGAGCGCCGTGAGGGCGGTGGTCTCCATCGAGTACGACTTCTGGCCGCCGACCGCCAGCGCGTGCAGCTGCGGGCTGAGGTTCAGCGTGCCGAGCAGCAGGACGTCGTGGTTGCCGTAGACGGCGTACCAGGGCGCGGGCAGACCGGGCGACTCGACCTTCGCGGCGATCGCGTCGGCGAGCAGGGTGGGCAGCTGCGGGAAGCCGTAGTCGCCGAAGTCGCCGCCCGTCGGGTCGCCCGGGCGGTAGGCCCACACGGCCTCGGGCCAGGCCTGCACGCCCTGGTACTGCGGTCCGCCGCTCGCCGGGTCGACCGCCACGCCGTCCATCAGGTCGATGTACCAGCGCAGCTCCAGGAAGGAGTGCATGTCGGCGCTGTCGCCGGTGACGACGGCCGCACCCATCGGTACGCCGGTGAGCGGGCTGTAGCGCGCGTCGGCGAACGCCGACACCATCGCGGCGGTCGTGTGCGGCGACAGCGGGTCGTGCGGGTGGAACGCCGAGCCCCAGGTCGCGTGCGCCTGCGCGATCATCGGCTCGATCCGGCCGGGCGACTGCGCGTCGATCACATGCAGGTCGGAGAGGTGGCCGAGGTAGAGCAGCGAGCGCCGCTTCCCCGAGCGCTGCGGGTCGGGCGAGCGGCGCAGCACGTCGAGGCGCGCGACGTAGGGCTCACCGGGGGCGCTCGTGAGCGAGCGGTAGCGGCCCTTCACCACCGGCCCGTGGAGGATCGTCTGCTGCAGTGTCGAGGGGATCGCGGCCAGATCGACGGCCGTCTCCTGCAGCGCCCGGGCCAGGCGGTCGGGAGCGATGCCGGACGCGGCGGCGAGCGCAGCGGTCCCCGCGAGGAACTCCCGTCGCGTCAGGCCGGCCATGGGTCTCCTCGTGCACGTGGTTCCTCGGATCGCTCATGATCGCAGCGGCCCTGCGGCGCGGTCGCCAGGCGCGCGGGAGACCACCCTGCGGACGAGATCTCGCCGTTCGCCCTCCGCGCGAGGTGAGGGCTCCCTAACCTGGACCGGGTGCAGACGGGGGTCCTGGGCGGAGGATCAGCCATGCGACGTCGCTCCCTTCTTGTCGCGGCCGTCGGCGCAGCGGCCGTCGCGGGCCTGATGCCCGCTGCCGGCGCGACGCCGGCCCAGGTCGGTCGTTCACGCGCGGCGCAGCCCGCAGCGGTGATGGCCGGACCGCCGCCCGCCGTCCGATCGATCGGGGTCGGCAGCAACCCGATCGACGTCGAGATCTCGCCCATCCAGGGCAAGGCCTTCGTCCTCAACGACGGCAGCGTCTCGGTGGTGAGCCTGGCGACGAAGAAGGAGCTCGCCGAGTACAGCACCGGCGGCTTCCACGGGCAGAACGCGATGGCGCTCGTGCGGTCGCAGCGCTGGGGCTACGTCACGAACCTCAACCGCACCGACGTCACCATCTTCTCGACGCTCACCCAGAAGGTGATCGGCCACATCCCGCTCGGCGCACCGGGTTACGACGTCGTGCGCACGCGCACCGCGGTCGGGG